>DATJHD010000326.1:0-16724 GCA_035494275.1 Croceibacterium sp. | reverse complement strand
TTCCACAGGATCACGCCCGAGCGCGGACCGCGCAGGCTCTTGTGAGTGGTGGTCGTGACGATATGCGCGTGCGGGAACGGCGAGGGGTGCACGCCGCCGGCGACGAGGCCGGAGAAGTGCGACATGTCGACCAGGAGGTACGCGCCTACTTCGTCGGCGATCTCGCGGAACGCGGCGAAGTCCCAGTGGCGCGGATAGGCGGTGGCGCCGGCGATGATCAGCTTCGGCTTGTGCTCGCGGGCGAGGCGGCGGACCTCGTCCATGTCGAGCCGCTGGTCCTCGCGCCGGACGCCGTAGGGGACCGCGTTGAACCATTTGCCGCTCATGTTGACCGGCGAACCGTGGGTCAGGTGTCCGCCGGCGGCGAGGTTCAGGCCCATGAACGTGTCGCCCGGCTCCATGAGCGCGAAGAACACCGCCTGGTTCATCTGGCTGCCGGAATTGGGCTGGACGTTGGCGAACTCGCAGCCGAACAGCTTCCTCGCCCGTTCGATGGCGAGGTTCTCGACCACGTCGGCGTATTCGCAGCCGCCGTAATAGCGGCGGCCCGGATAACCCTCGGCATACTTGTTGGTGAACACCGAACCGGTCGCCTCGAGCACGGCCTTGCTGGCGATGTTCTCGGACGCGATCAGCTCGATGCGGTCGCGCTGCCGACCGAGCTCGTTGCGTATCGCGGCATAGACTTCGGGGTCCGCCTCGGCGAGCGAGTCGTGCCAGAAGTGATTGAGGGCTTCGGAACTGTCGGGCTGCGCAGCGTTGGCAATGCTCATGGGATCTAGGCGTCCTGCGGAGTTCGGGAAAGTTTGTCGACGCGGCGCTGATGCCGGCCGCCTGCGAAGGGAGTTTCGAGGAACGCGACGACGCACGCCTTGGCCATGTCGAGGCCGATCAGGCGGCCTCCCATGGCGATCGCATTGGCGTCGTTGTGCTCACGGCAGAGCTTCGCCGAAAGGGGTTCCGACACGAGCGCGCAGCGAACGTGCGGATTGCGGTTGACCGCGATCGAGATGCCGATGCCCGAGCCGCACAGCGCGATGCCCCGTTCGGCCTTGCCGGCGGCGAGATGCTCGGCAAGCCCGGCGCCGAAGTCGGGATAGTCGACGCTGGCCGTGCCGTCGGTGCCGAGGTCGGCCACCTCGTGGCCCTCTTCGCGCAGCCAGCTTGCCAACTGCGCTTTCAGCTCGAACGCCGCGTGATCTGAGGCGATGGCTATCTTCATGGCCCGGCCATAAGCACTTGCGCGCCGGGAGGCCACCGCAAATGGGCTTTGTCCCCGGCGAGGTGAGCTATAGGCGGCCAATTGCAAGGAGAGTCGGACATGGAATATCGCTATCTCGGCCGCAGCGCGCTCAAGGTTTCGCCGCTGTGCCTCGGCACGATGATGTTCGGCGGCGCAACCGACGCGCCGACCGCCGGGCGTATCGTCGACAAGGCCCGCGAGCAGGGGATCAACTTTCTCGACACGGCGGACCTCTACAACGGCGGGGCGTGCGAGGAAGTGGTCGGCCGGTGCATCAAAGGGAGCCGCCACCACTGGGTCGTCGCCACCAAGTTCGGCTACAACATGAGCGGCAAGCCCAACGAAGGCGGGCAATCGCGCAAATGGATCTTCCAGGACGTCGAGGACAGCCTGCGCCGCCTCGGCACCGACTTCATCGACATCCTCTACTTCCACCGCTCGGACAACAGCGCGCCGTTCGAGGAACCGCTGCGGGCGATCAAGGACCTGATGGCGCAAGGCAAGGTGCGCTACTACGGCGTTTCCAACTTCAAGGGCTGGCGGATCGCCGAGGTCTGCCGCGTCGCCGACCAGCTCGGGATGGACCGCCCGATCGTCAGCCAGCCGCTGTACAACATCGTCGATCGCCTGTCCGAGGTCGAGCAGCTTCCCGCCGCCGGCCATTACGGGATCGGGGTCGCGCCCTACAGTCCGCTGGCGCGCGGCGTGCTCAGCGGCAAGTACGATCCCGGCAAGGCGCCGCCCGCGGACACGCGCGCGGGGCGCAGCGACGTGCGCATCATGCAGACCGAATGGCGGGCAGAATCGCTCGAGATTGCGCGCAAGGTCGCCGAGCGGGCACGAGCCAGGGGCGTCTCGACCGTCGCCTTCGCGATCGCCTGGGTGATCCGCAACAAGTTCGTCACCTCGGCCATCGTCGGCCCGCGCACCGAGGAGCAGTGGGATGCCTATCTGCCCGCCCTCGACGCACACCTGGACGCCGACGACGAGGCGTTCATCGACAGCCTCGTTGCGCCCGGCCATGCCTCGACGCCCGGTTATACCGATCCCGCGTACCCCATCGAGGGACGGCAGGTGCGCTAGGCGGCCGGGGACGCGGGGTCGCGCTTGCCGAACCTATTGTCGAGCGCCCATGCGCCGGGCCCGGCAAAGACCAGGTACAGGAACACGAAGCAGAACATGATGGCGAGCTCGCCCTGGTTGAGGGCGGGCCAGAAGCCGTTCGCCGCGTGGACCATCCAGTAGGCGACGGCCATCTCGCCGGAAGCGAGGAGGGCCGCCCAGCGGGTGAACAGGCCGAGCGTGACCAGCACGCCCGCGCTCAGCTCGATGATTCCCGCGACGATCAGCATCGGCGGCAAGCCGCCCTCCATCCCGGGCATCGCCGCCGGGAAGGCGAGGAACTTCATGGTCGCATGTTCGAGAAACAGCAGCGCGGTCACGATCCTGAGAATTGCCAGCGCGCGCGGTGACCATTGGACGAGGTTCGACAAGGTGTTCCTCCTCAGTGATGGCGAGGGGCAAGCATAACCCAATCGCGCTGCAAGTGGCAGCCCTTCATTCGCGGCGGGGAGTTGCCGGTTTGGTGGCGCGCAAATCTATGGTACCGCTACCATACAGAGGTGGGGAGAGATTCGCGTTGGCTTCATTCTTGAGAGACAGGGCCAGCATCCTTTCGTTCGCGCTAGGCGTGGTGGCAGTCACCTCGGGCGTCCTGCTGCACCTGCCGATGTTCTGGATGGGCCGGGACATGGGCTTCCGGCTTGCCGGAATGCCGATGGACCCCGGGATGCTGGCCGGCATGTTCATGATCCTCGCCGGCGTCGCGCTCGCCGCATGGGGCCTCCTGCCGAGGAACGTCGCCGCGCAAGTGCACGCCTCGCGCCACATCAGCATCGCCGCGCCGGAAGACGCTCCGCTGACGGCGGCCCACTGGCAGCTGATGGCGGTGCTGGTCATCGCGCTGATCATCGACGTGATGAAGCCGGCTTCGCTCGGGTTCGTGATGCCTGGCCTGAAGGCGGAATACGCGGTCACCGCGGCGAGAGGAGCGGCGCTGCCGTTCTCGGCCCTCGCCGGGACCGTCGTCGGTTCGGTGTTCTGGGGCATCATGGCCGACATCTACGGCCGCAAGGCCACCATCATGCTCTCGGCGGTGATGTTCGTCGGCACCTCGATTTGCGGTGCGATGCCGAGCCTCAACTGGAACATCGTCATGTGTTTCCTGATGGGCGCCGCGGCCGGCGGCATGCTGCCCGTCACCTATGCCTTGCTCGCCGAGACGATGCCGACCAGGCACCGGGGCTGGGCGCTGGTCCTCGTCGGCGGCCTGGGATCGGGGGGCGGCTACTTTGCCGCCAGCGGGTTCTCGGCCTGGCTCGAGCCGATCTTCAGCTGGCGCATCCTGTGGCTGCTGAACCTGCCGACCGGCCTTTTGCTGTTGTCGCTGAGCGGCTTCATCCCGGAATCGGCCAAGTTCCTCCTGGCGCGCGGGCGCCGCGCCGAGGCGCAGGCCGCGATGGCCCGCTTCGGCACGCGCAGCATCGTGCATGGCACCGAGCGGGAGGACGAGATCCTCGCGCCCGTGCCGCTCGACCACGAACCGCGTCGCGGCGGGTTGTGGACGCGGGGCTTCCGCGGCCGGACGGCGGCGCTGACCATCATTGCGCTGAGCTGGGGGCTGGTGAATTTCGGTCTGTTGTTGTGGATGCCGGCCGATTTCGTCGCGCGCGGGCTGAAGATGGCGGTCGCCTCGAGGCTGCTCGCGCAATCCGCCCTGATTGCTTTTCCGACCGTGATAGCCGGCGCGTACTTCTACAGCCGCTGGAGCACCAAGGGATCGTTGCTGTCGGCGACGGCGATCTCGGCCCTCGGCCTGGTCGGGATCCTCGCCATGGACACGGTTGGCGTTCGCCTGTCACCGGTGGCGATCATCGCGCTGCTGATCGTCGGCAATAACGCCCTTTTGGCGATCCTCCTGCCTTACGCCTCGGAAAGCTATCCGCTTCACATTCGCGGCCGCGCGACCGGATGGGTCGCCGCTTGCACCAAGGCCGGCGGTCTCGCGGCGCAGACGCTGAGCATCGCGGCCATGGTCCCGCCGCTCGGCGTGGTCGCGGCGTTCATCCTCCTGCCGGTCGCCGTGGGTCTTGCGTTGACGGTGAAGTTCTGCCCGGAGACCCGCGGGGTCGACCTGCGCTCGATCGACCGCGGCATGGCCCCCGTGCCGCGCTGACGCTAGCCGGCTGCGGGCGCCGGCGCCGCGACCTTGCACGGCGCCGTTTCCCTGAGCGCCAGCGTCAGCAGGCAGAACAGCACCGCGACCACCAGCAGGACCCAGGGGACCACGCCGAGGCCCGCCCGGTCGGCAATCCAGCCGACCACGATCGACATGGCGCCCGCGCCGAGCAATTCTCCGGCGGCGGCGTTGAAGCCCATCGCGGTGCCCCTCAGGTGCGCGGGACCGGATTCGCCCGGAATGATGGCCATGATCAGCGCGCCGCAGCCTGCGCCGCCGGCTCCGGCGAGCACAGAGCCGGTAAAGACCAAGGGCAGCGAGTGACCGGCGAAAGCGAGCAGCAGGGCGCCCGTCGCCGAGATGACGTAGGCGCTAAAGATCACCGGCTTGCGGCCGATGCGGTCGGACAGCATCGGGCCAACGAAGGCGAAGAACACCCCGCCCATGCCGATCGCGGTCATGATCACGCTCATCGCCGCGTTGCTCTGGCGGGCGACGTTGACGATGAACAGGGGCCCGAAGCCCAGCAGCGTGCCGAACGAGGTCATGTTGAGCACGGCGAGGGTCATCGAAATGCGGATGTTGCGAACCTTGAGCAGCGGCCAGACCGCGCCCTTGGGCGTGTCGTCGGTGCGGGTGTGGGGCGGGTTGCGGATCAACAGCCAGATCGCCGTCGCCATGACGAGGCCGGGCAGACCGGCCACCCAGAACGCCTCGCGCCAGCCATAGGCGGTGCCGACGCCGACGATGATCAGCGGCCCGAGCAGCGGGATGGCCTGCAGGCCGATGGTCGATGTCAGCCCGACCGCGAGGCCGCGCTTGTCGGTCGCAACTTCGCTGTTGACGATATGGAAGGTCAGCGGCGGCAGACCGCCCTCGGCGAGCCCCATCAATGCCCGTGCCGCCAACAGCGTCAGCAGGCCTGCCGCGAGCCCGGAGCTGATCGAGGCGACCGAGAAGATCACCGTCGCCGAGACCAGCAGCAGCTTGCTCTTGCCCGTGAGGTCGGCGCCCCGCGGCAACCAGAAGCTCGACAGCGACCAGGTCACCGCCAGGATGGCGTTGACGAGGCCGATATCGGTATTGGTCAGGCGAAATTCCGGCTGGATCATCGGCGCGAGCAGGCCGAACGCGCTCCGGTCGAGGAAGACGATGCCGAGGTTCACCCCGAGCAGCCCGACGAGCAGCGCCTGGTAGCGTGGAGTCGTCGCGGAGCGTTCCTCGAGCGGTGTCGAAAGTGTCGCCATGTCCGTCCTCTCCCCAGAGTCTGCCCATGCTTAGCAGCCGCGCGGCGATAAACACGCGATTATTGACGAGCCCCGCGAAAGGATCTCGAGGCAAGAAAGGACTGCCGCGGCAAGTGAGCGATGAACTGACCTTCGAGGCCGTCGTGCGGGAGCATGGAGCGATGATCGCGAGGATAGCCGCGAGCCACGAGGCGCGGCCGCATCTCGCAGAAGAACTCGTCCAGGAAATCTGGTTCGCCGTGTGGCGTGCGCTGCCCGCGTTTCGCGGCGACAGCTCGCTTAGGACTTTCGTTGCCCGCATCGCCGCCAACCGCGCGGCAAGCCATGTGGCAAAGGCGGTCCGCACGCCGAAGGCGCAGGACGCCGACGAGGCCCTGGTCGCATCAGGCGACGATCCGGAAGCCGATGCCCTCGCGCGAGATCGCAGCGCGAGGCTTCTTGCCGCCGTGCGCGAGCTGCCGCTGGTTTCGCGGCAGGCCGTCACGCTGACCCTCGAAGGCTTTGGCCCCACCGAAATCGCGGCCTCACTCGGAATCAGCGCCAACGCGGTGTCGATCCGCCTGGCCCGCGCAAAGGAACACCTTCGCCGACGGATGGGAGACGAGGAATGACAAACGAACCTTTCTGGGATGAGCTCGGCATCGCCTGGCAGGCCGCATCGCCTGCGATCGAGGTCCCGCTCGATCGAATGAAGGGGCATTTTCGTCGCGAGACGCGGCAGGTCCGGCTCGCCATCGTGCTTGCGGGGCTGCTGGGAACCCTGGGCGCCGGGCTCGGGGTCTTTACGCTCATTCAAGGCTGGCGGCTCGGCGCGCTCAACTTCGCGACGCGTGGCATCGGTGTGCTGGTCGCTGCCGGAATTCTCTGGACGATCGTCGCGACGCTCTGGCCGGTGCGAAGGGGGGAGGAGGCGCGGTCCCTGAAGGATTTTGCGGACCTCGGGCTCGCTCGGGCGAGGCGCAGCAGGCGCGTGGTCGTCCTCGGACTTGCTGGAATCGCCGGGGCTGCCGTCCTCGGCGTCATCGGGGCGGTCATCCGCAGCGCCGTGGGTCGCCCGCCGGCGCTCTCCCCGTTCATTGATCTTGCCGTGCTCGCCTTGTTGGCCGGCATCGCCGAGGCCCTGCGCCGCCGGTTTCGCGGCGAGGAAGCCCGCTTCGCCTATCTTCGCAAGGCCCTGCAAAGGTCGAGCTGACGATCAGCCGGGACTTTCGGGCGGCATGCGCTGACCGCGGATGAGGTCGGCTGCCCTTTCGCCGATCATCGTGACAGCGAGATTGGGATTGCCGGAGGGGAGGGAGGGCATCACCGATGCGTCGGCGATGCGAAGCGCGTCGATCCCGCGCACGCGCAGCTCAGCGTCGACCACAGCGAGCTCGTCGGTGCCCATCCGGCAGGTGCAGGCGGGATGGGCGCGGTGTCCCGCATGGCGGCGCAAGTGATCGCGCAGGTCCGCGTCGGTTGTCACCTCGGCGCCTGGCAGAGCCTCGCGCCTGATCACTTCGTTGAGCGGGCCTTGCGCGTAGATCCTGCGGCTCAGCGCGATGGCGCGCAGCATGCCCTCGACGTCGCCGGGTTCGGTAAGCAGGTTCAGCTGGATGCGTGGCGGATCGCGCGGGTCAGCGGAGCGCAATCGCACCCGGCCGCGCGATTTCGGCTGCAGGAAACCGGTTCGAACGGAAATCTTCGCCACGGGCCGGCGCTGCAATCCGGGAAACCACAACCGGGCGTCCCCGCTCAAGGGCAGGCACATCATCTGGACGTCGGGTCGATCGAGTCCCTCGATCGTCCTCGCGAACACGTTTGCCGTTACGCCGTTTGCGCCGAACGGTCCTTCCCCGCGCGCCCACCAGCGCCACGCGGCCAAGGCGGCGCGATCGGCCCTGAGGTGCCGGGTGAGGCCCCGATCGTCAGCAACCTCATACTCGAGGATGATGTTCGGGTGGTCGGCGAGGTTGCCGCCGACGCCGGGCAGATCGTGAACCGGTTCGACCCCGGCTTCGCGCAGCTCGTCGGGCCGGCCAACGCCTGAGAGCATCAGCAGCTGCGGTGAGCCGTAGGCGCCGGCGCTGAGGACCACCTCGCGCCCCGCCATCGCCGTCAGCGTCTGCCCGCCGCGACGATATTGCACGCCGATCGCACGGCCCTTGCGGATCACGATCTTGAGGACGAGCGCATGGGTCTCGATCGTGAGGTTGCTCCGACCCATCGCCGGCCGCAAGTAGGCCGTCGACGAGCTCTCCCGGCGGCCTGCGGCGATCGTCGCTTCCATGATGGAAATGCCGTCCTGCTCGCGCGCGTTGGCATCGTCGCAGGACGCAATTCCCGCCGCCCGGGCCGCCGCGAGCAGCGGATCCCACAGGAGGTCGGGGCCATCGACCCGCGAGATGCCGAGGGGGCCCTCGCCGCCGTGGAACGGGCCGGCGCCGCGCCAGCTCGTCTCGAGCCGTTTGAAATAGGGCAGCACCTCGGCGTAGCTCCATCCGCCAAGGCCCTGGGCCGCCCAGTCGTCGTAGTCCCGCCGGTTGCCGCGGATCGCGATCATGGCGTTGATCGAGGACGTGCCGCCGAGCGTTCGCCCGCGCGGGATTTCAAGCCTCCTCCCGCCGAGCGCCGGCTCGGGTTCGGAGAGGAATTGCCATGTCCCGATCCGGCCGGCCGCAACCCGCGCGAAGGCGAGAGGCATCGCCTGCAGCGGATGGCGCTCGCGCGAACCTGCCTCGAGCAGCAGGACCGAGACGCCCGGATCCTCGCTCAGCCGCGCAGCGACGACTGCTCCGGCCGACCCGGACCCGATGACGATGTAATCGTACCCCGCCCCCATGACGCGCGCTATGTGCCCGTGTCGGCGAGAAAGCAAAAGCCCCGGCGCCATGATAGCGTCGGGGCTCCTGAAGGTTTCTCGAGTGCGGATCTCTCCGCCGCAAGAAACCTCATCATCAGGCGATTTGCATCGTCTGGTAAGATGCTGGACGCATGAACGGCCGGTTTGGTTCCCGTGCCGGGCTGAAAATCCGGCGGCCGGGACGAGGCGAGTTGTTGGCACGGCCAGGCGAACGATGGCTCCCCGACCCGAATTTCAGGTTCGCCGAACCGTGGAACGGCGGCGGCGAAAAGCCGTTATCGCACCACTTGAACAACTGGCGGGAAAATCTCGCTGCGACAGGCGGATTTTAAGGGCTCTCGAAAGATCGCTTGCATGAAGATCGCCCAGATCTCACCCCTCATCGAGTCCGTCCCACCCAAGCTCTATGGTGGAACCGAGCGGATCGTTTCCTATCTTACCGAAGAACTCGTCCGGCAGGGCCACGACGTGACGCTTTTCGCCAGCGCCGATTCGCAAACGTCGGCTCGCCTGGTCCCTTGCGCCGAGCAGGCCCTGCGCCTCAACCCCGCCGTCGAAGACGGCCTGCCGCACCACCTCGTGATGCTCGAGGAGGTGCGCCGCAGGGCAGACGAGTTCGACGTCCTGCACTTCCATATAGACATGCTGCACATGCCGTTTGTGCGCGAGATCGGCCCGCCGACGGTGACGACCCTGCACGGCCGGCAGGACCTGCCCGACCTGCAGGCGCTTTACGGCGTGTTCGACGACGCGCCCCTGGTCTCGATCTCCAACGACCAGCGCCGGCCGTTGCCGTTCGTGAACTGGATGGGCACCGTCTATCACGGCCTGCCGCGCAACCTGCTCGCGATGGGAAGCGGGCGGGGCGGGTATCTCGCGTTTCTTGGGCGCATTTCGCCGGAGAAGCGGCCGGATCGCGCGATCGAGATCGCCGTTCGCGCCCGCCTGCCGCTCAAGATCGCGGCCAAGGTCGACAAGGCCGATCGGGAGTACTGGAAACAGGTCATCGAGCCCCTCGTTCGGGCCCATCCCGATGTCGAATTCATCGGCGAGGTGAACGAGCGGGAGAAGGCCGAATTCCTCGGCAACGCGCTCGCCATGCTGTTCCCGATCGATTGGCCCGAGCCGTTCGGCCTGGTGATGATCGAGGCGATGGCGTGCGGCACTCCGGTCATCGGCTTCAAATGCGGCTCGGTCCCCGAGATCATCGACGAAGGCGTATCGGGCATGATCGTCGATACGATTGACGCTGCGGTGGAAGCCGTCCGGACCATCGGGACCCTCGATCGGGCGGGCGTGCGGCAATGCTTCGAGCGGCGATTTTCGGACGAGCGGATGGCCCGCGACTACCTGGCGATCTATCGACAGCTCACGGGCACCGAGGCGGCGAGGCTGCTGCCCGTCGCGACGGGGAGCGAGGGCCGCCTGATCGGAGCGGTAGCCTAGGAGGAGCGATGTACCAGGGCGAAGGTGACGCGACGTCGGGCGGCTCGGCCAACGGCCAGCCCGCGGGCGGCCCGCACTCCCAGTACGCGATCGAGGCCGGCTCCTCGCTTGAGGAACGCAAGACCAAGACCCTCAAGCACAACGACACCTTCGGCGTGTTCGATGGAAACGGCGACATCCTCTCGGGCAAGGGCAATCCGGAAGGCATCTATCACCGCGATACGCGCTATCTCTCGCACCTCGAGCTGACCTTGTGCGGCAAGCGGCCGATGGTGCTGAGCTCGACCGTCCGCAACGACAACAGCGGGCTCTCGTGCGATCTCACGAACCCCGACATTCGCGGCGAAGGCGATGAAGCCCGGATCGAGAACGATCGCATCCACCTGCGCCGCTCGCGCTTCTTATGGGACGACACCTGCTTCGAGCTGCTCGCGGTCCGCAACTTCGACGACAAGCCCCACCGCCTGCGCATCGAGCTGAGGTTCGGCGCGGATTTCGAGGACTTGTTCGAGGTTCGCGGAAAGCAGCGCGAGCGCAAGGGCAAATGCCTGTCACCGAAAGTGGAAAGCACCGACGTCCTGCTCGCGTACGAGGGCCTCGACGACAAGCGCCGCGAGACGCGCCTCAGGTTCCACCCGCCGCCGGACAGCCTCGCGGGCGATCGCGCCCTTTGGGACATCGAGCTCGGCCCCTGCGAACGCTGGCGCATCATCTTTACCGTCGCCTGCGACGGGGCGCCGGCGGAAACCCGCCTGGAGAAGCACTTCTTCACCGCCCTGCGCAAGGTAAGACGGCACGTCCGGTCGCGCCGCAGGCGTTCGACCTCGATCGCTACCTCGAACGAAATCCTCAACGAGGCGGTCGAGCGCAGCATAGCCGATCTCTACATGTTGACGACGGACATGCCGGAAGGGCCCTATCCCTACGCCGGCATTCCCTGGTTCAGCACGGTGTTCGGGCGCGACGGCATCATCACGGCGCTGGAGACGCTGTGGATGGACCCGTCGATCGCCCGCGGGGTGCTGCGTTTCCTCGCCGATAACCAGGCGAGCGAGATCAGGCCCGAGGCCGACGCCGAACCGGGCAAGATCCTCCACGAGCTGCGTTACGGCGAGATGGCCGATCTCGGCGAAGTTCCTTTCGGCAAGTACTACGGCACTGTCGATGCAACGCCGCTCTTCTTGATGCTGGCGGGCGCCTATTATCGCAGGACCGGCGACGAGACGACGGTACTTCAGATCTGGCCGCACATCGAGGCTGCCCTCGGATGGATCGACGAGTATGGGGACCGCGACGGCGACGGGTTCGTCGAATACGGGCGGCAGAGCGACACGGGCCTCGCCAACCAGGGGTGGAAGGACAGCGAGGATTCCATCTTCCATGCCGACGGCACCCTTGCGCGCGGCTCGATCGCGCTTGTCGAGGTGCAGGGCTACGTCTACGCCGGCTGGCTCGCCGCCGCCGACATCGCCGAGGCGCTCGGAAGGGAAGATCGCGCCGAGGACCTGCGCGTCAAGGCCAGGGACTTGCGCCGCCGTTTCGACGCTGCGTTCTTCGACGCGGCGCTCGGTACCTACGTCCTCGCGCTCGACGGCGAGAAGCGGCCCTGCCGCGTGCGCGCATCCAACGCCGGCCACGCGCTTTTCACGGGCATCGCCTTGCCCGAGCGAGCGGGATCCGTGGTGCGCACGCTGATGAACGGCCATTCGTTCTCGGGCTGGGGCATCCGCACGCTCGCCTCGGGCGAGCCGCGGTACAACCCGATGAGCTATCACGACGGCTCGGTGTGGCCGCACGACAACGCCCTGATCGCCGCCGGCTTTGCCCGCTACGGGTACTGCAACGAGGCGCTGCGCGTGTTCGAGGGGCTGTTCAGCGCCTCCACCGCGATCGACGTGAAACGCCTTCCCGAGCTGTTCTGCGGCTTCCCCAAGCAGAAGGGCCGCGGTCCGGTGTTCTATCCTGTCGCCTGTTCGCCGCAGGCGTGGGCGGCTGTGGCCCCGCTCTATCTGATCAAGTCGTGCCTCGGTCTCGACTTCGACCCGGTCGGCTGCCGAATCCTTTTCGACCGGCCGAGGCTGCCGTCGTTCGTCGACGAGCTGGTGCTCACGAACCTGAGGGTCGGCGAGGAACGCGCGGATATCGCCCTGCGCCGGTCCGGCTCGCAAGTCCTCGTCGACGTGCTCGAGCGAACCGGCGACGTGCGCGTGGTGACGACCAGTTGAGGCCTACTTGCTGTCGTAAACCAGCAGCACGTTGCCCGGCATCTTGCCGAGCCCACCGTAACCCGAGTTGACGATCAGCATGCCGCGATAGGCGAGCGGAGCCGCGCCGCCGGCCATCGAGCCGCCGTTGGCCTTGAGGCCGTTGACCGCGGTGAAGGGCAGGTTCGTGTCGGCGTCCCACAGCACCTTCCCGGTCGCGGCGTCGAACGCCCGCACATGGCCGTCCATCGATCCCGCGAGCACGTAGCCCGGCGTGACGCTGATCGCCGCGCCGTAGCCCGGGTGGCAGAAGGGTTTGCCGCCGCAGGCGCCTTCCGCCGCAGGCGCGCTCCACACGGTCTTGCCGCTGGCAACGTCGAGCGCGTAGACGCCCGGGCGTGCCGGCATCGAATAGGTTCCGCCGTCGGCGAGGTCGGTGACGGGCACGAACACCTTGCCGCCCGCGGCCGCGATGCCGAAGTGGATGCCGCCGAACACGCCCCCGCGGCCGACGCGTTTCTGCCACCATAGCTTCCCCGTGGCAGGATCGAGCGCGTAGAGCAGGCCCGACTTCTGCCCGGCCAACAGGTAGTCGCGGCCATCGGCGCCTTGCGCCATGATCGGCGCCGATCCGAAATCGAAATCCGGCCCCGCCTTGCCGGGGCAGTTGAGCGAATCGCCGTAACCGCAGCTGACGTTCCAGGCGTCGCCCTTGGTTGCCTGGTAATGCCAGCGAACCCGCCCGGTCTTCATGTCGAGCGCGACGATCGAATCGCTGAGCGGGGTGGCGGGATCGGAGTAATTGTCGCCGGTGACGACGTAGACGAGGCCGCGCCTCGCATCGACCAGCGGCGTCGACCAGATGGCAACGCCCGACGGTCCGTAGCGCGTCGTTCCCTTGGCGTTCTTGCCCTGTGGCCTTGGCACCGCGACCATCCAGGCTCGCCACTTCTCGGCGCCCGTGCGCGCGTCGAGCGCCACGAGCGAGCCGCGGAACGTGCAGCACGCGTGCGTCGGCACCGCCGCGGCGGGCTCTTCGAGCGAGGACACCGGCACATAAAGCACGCCATCATGCAGCGCGGGCGCGGCGGTCAGCGTGGCATTGGGATGGGCGTCGACCGAACGGTCCCAGGCGAGTGTCCCGCTATGCGCATCGAGCGCGTACTCGTGGCCGAGAATGTCGCCGAAATAGACGGTGGGTTCACCCGTGTCGCTCACCACGATGCCCGAGCGGATCGCGCCGGCGGCGTTGAACGTCCAGTGCGCGCAGCCGCTCGCCGGATCGAGCGCATAGACGGCGCCGTCGTCGCCGCCGACGAAGATCGCGTTGCCCGCGAGGGCCGGCTGCGAGCGCGAATAGAGCGTGTCCGGAAAGGCGAACGCCCATTTGAGCTTGAGCCGGCCGAGGCCGGCGGCGTCGAGCTTCGCCACGTCGGCCGGGATGAAATGCGCGTTCGAGGCATCGAGGCCCCAACCGGTGAAGACGGGGCGCTCGGAAGCGTCGAACCAGTCGGCCCCGGCGGGGCACATCAGCGGCTTCGCCGCGGCCTGGTCGCCGAGCATGCGCCCCGTGAGGAATTCTGCCACCGCCTGACGCTCGTCGGTCGACAACGCCGCGGCCTGCTCCTTCATCGCGCCCTCGGTGACGATCCTGAGGATCGCGGCGGGCGAGAGGTTGGCGAGGGCGCTCGAGGACGGAGCGCGGTTGGCGCCGGTCTCGTGACAGGCCGCGCAAGCCCGGCTGTAGGCCGCCTGTCCGAGCGCCTTCGCCTGGTCGGTGAGATCGGAGTGCCGATCGAGGATCGTCGCCATCTCCTTGTGCTTGCTGTCCGAAGACGATGACGATTGTGCCGGGAGCGCCCCGCCGACGAGCAGCAGCGCCAGCGCCGCAGCCACAGTCGCCATAAGTCCGGCCCGCCCCGAGCCCAGTGCCGTTGCCCGCATCCGCTTCTCCCCTCCAGAACCTCGCGTAGGGACGCTACCGTCCCCACATTCGGCGGTCAAAGGCGAACGCTTCACGGCATTCCCAAGCAGTCCGTCGCGCCCGGATCTCGCATCGCCAGCCGGTTCATGCGGCCGCAAGCTATCGGGCGGGAACAGCCCCACGCGCATCAAGTCGCGCGTGAAAGGAATTGTAATGAGGAAGATTCTTGTACTGACGGCCCTGGCCGCCGGCCTTTGGGCCACGCCTGCCCTTGCCGAGGGTAACACGGCGCCCGGCGGGTTCTATCTCGGGGCGCTCGGCGGCTACGAAGGGCTTCATGTGAAGTCCGCCGACGGCTCGGTCAGCGCCAAGGCCGATTCGGCGGTTTACGGCGTGAACGCCGGCTACGACCTCAGCCTCGGCAGCGCGTTCGTCGGCGTCGAGGGCGAAGTCTCGACCAGCACCGGTTCGACGAAGTTTCCGGGCAGCGTCGCCAATGCCTACGACCGGCTGAAATCCGACACGCAATACTACGTCGGCGCCCGCGCGGGCGTCGCGCTGACGCCCGGCATCGCCGCTTACGGCAAGGTCGGATACACGGCCTTGCACACCAAGGCCTTCACCTCGGCGGGCTCGCTGTCCGATCTCAAGGACAACTCGAGCGGCGTCCGCTTCGGCGGCGGCTTGCAGGCTCACCTCGTCGGGCCGGTCGAGGGCCGGGTCGAATACCGCCACTCGCACTACAAGGACGTCGATCTCGGCACCAACGGCAACGCCGACACCAACCAGGTGGTGGCCGGCCTCGGCGTACGCTTCTGAAGGACATGAGGCGAGGGCCGCCATCGGGCGGCCCTCGCCCGTTTGTTATTGGTCGAGGAAGCTGCGCATCTTGCGCGACCGGCTCGGATGCTTGAGCTTGCGCAGCGCCTTGGCCTCGATCTGGCGGATGCGCTCGCGGGTGACCGAGAACTGCTGGCCGACTTCCTCGAGCGTGTGGTCGGTGTTCATGCCGATGCCAAAGCGCATGCGCAGCACGCGCTCCTCGCGCGGGGTCAGGCTGGCGAGCACGCGGGTGACCGTCTCCTTGAGGTTCGCCTGGATCGCCGCGTCGACCGGGATGACCGCGTTCTTGTCCTCGATGAAATCGCCGAGGTGGCTGTCTTCCTCGTCGCCGATCGGCGTCTCGAGGCTGATCGGCTCCTTGGCGATCTTCATCACCTTGCGCACCTTCTCGAGCGGCATCGACAGGCGCTCGGCCATTTCCTCGGGCGTCGGCTCGCGGCCCTGCTCGTGGAGGAACTGGCGGCTGGTGCGCACGAGCTTGTTGATCGTCTCGATCATGTGCACCGGGATGCGGATCGTGCGCGCCTGGTCGGCGATCGAGCGGGTGATCGCCTGGCGGATCCACCACGTCGCGTAAGTGCTGAACTTGTAGCCGCGGCGGTACTCGAACTTGTCGACCGCCTTCATCAGCCCGATGTTGCCTTCCTGAATGAGATCAAGGAATTGCAGCCCGCGGTTGGTGTATTTCTTGGCGATGCTGATGACCAGGCGCAGGTTCGCCTCGACCATCTCCTTCTTGGCGATGCGCGCCTCGCGCTCGCCCTTCTGGACCATGTTGACGATCCGCCGAAACTCCCCAAGCGACATGCCGGTCTGGCCGGCGATGTCGGCGATCTCGGCGCGGATGCGCTCGACCGCCTCGGCCTCGCCTTCGGCGAAGGCGGCCCACTTCTTGTCCTTCCTGGCCATCGCCTGCAGCCAGCCCTCGTCGAGCTCGTGGCCGACGTACTCGTCGAGGAAGTCGCCGCGCTTGACCTTGTGGCGCTCGGCGAGGCGCAGCATCTGCCCGCCAAGCGTGGTCAGCCGGCGGTTGAAGGCGTAGAGGTTGTCGACCAGGAACTCGATCTTGGTCGCGTGGAACTGCACGCTCTCGACTTCGGCGGTGAGCTGCTCGCGCAGCGCCTCGTACTTCTTCTCCTTGGCGGAGGCGAAGTCCTCGCCGCGGCCGAGCACGTCGACGCGCTCGGCCTGGAGCTTCTCGAACTTCTTGAACAGGTCGGCGATGCGCGCGAACCGCTCGAGCGCCTCGGGCTTGAGCGCGGCTTCCATCTGCGCGAGGCTGAGGGTGTTGTCCTCTTCCTCCTCTTCCTCGCGGCGGCGGACGCGCGGTTCGCCGTCCTCGTCGAGCTCGGGGTCGGCTTCCTCCTCCTCGGGCTCTTCCTCTTCCTTGTAGGTCGGACCCGCGGTTTCCTCGCTGATCTCGCCCGAATCGTCCTCGTTCTCCTCCTCCATCTTCTCGACGGGGGGTTCCTTCGAGAGCATCGCGTCGAGATCGAGGATCTCGCGCAGCTGCATCTCGCCGGCGTTGAGCGCCTCGGACCACTGGATGATCGCGTGGAACGTGATCGGGCTCTCGCACAGGCCCATGATCATCGTGTCGCGGCCGGCCTCGATGCGCTTGGCGATGGCGATCTCGCCCTCGCGGCTGAGCAGCTCGACCGCGCCCATCTCGCGCAGGTACATCCGCACCGGGTCATCGGTGCGCTCGGTGGTGGCGGCCTTCTTCTTTTCGGGGAC
>DATJHD010000325.1:0-11157 GCA_035494275.1 Croceibacterium sp. | reverse complement strand
GCGCGCGCCCAGCGGGTAGTTCGAATAGCCCGAGCGATCCATTCCGAACGGGGAGAACCCGATCGCGCCTTCGCCGAGCGCGGGCCAGAAGAAGCGGGCATATTCGGGCGCGTTGCCGATCTCGGGCACCAGCAGCGCGTTGTCCGCACGGGCGTAGCGGTCGAGATAGGCGAGCGCGGCCGCAGCGTCGCGGGTGTAGATGTCCGGCGCGGCGAGGTCGACATGCGGCGCTGCGGCCTTCCAGACGTCGATCATCGGCCAGTCGGGCCCGCCGCTCGCGCCGCCCCATGATTTCGCATCGGCGAACGGGTCCGACAGGGCGGCGTTGCAGTACATCGGCAGGGCCAGCACCGCTTTTCCGGCGGCGGCGATCTCGTCGATGTAGCGGGCGGTGTACCAGGCGTTGAAGGCTCGATCGGCCCGATCACCGAACACGTCACGCCAGGTGCCCTTGCGACCGAGCGCCGCGGGCACCGGGCCGTCGAACAGGCGCTCGGCCGCGGGCGCGTAATCGCGCGGCTGGTCGTACGAGCCGGACTCGTTCTCGACCTGGATCATGACAACGGTGTGATCGGGGTCCGCCGCCTTGAGGTGTGCCATCAGAGAGACGAAAGCGCGTTTGTCGGCTTCGAGCGTCGAGCGCGAATGCGGCGACAGCACGTTGTGCGCCAGGCCCTCCTTCGTGCGCATGAGGGGAAAGCGCGTCGGATCGGTCTTTACCCATTCCGGCGTGTAGCTCGGCGAGGTGTTCTTCCAAGTGCCGAACCACAAGAGGATCAGCCGCTTCCGGTGCGCGCGCGCCTGTTGCAGCAGGGCATCGACGAAGCTGAAATCGAATTGTCCTTCGACCGGCTCGAGCTGCTCCCAGGCGACCGGCATTTCGAGCGTGTTGGCGTGAAGTTCATCGAGAACCGGAAATACCGTGTCGAGCATCGCCGGGTAGTTGCTCGAGTTGTTCGCCTGTGCTCCGAGTACGAGGAACGGCTTGTCATCGACGATCAGCGCGTGCCGGGCGTTGCGCGTCTCGATGTGCGGAAGGGTCGAAGACGCCGCGCTCGCGATCGGCGCCCATGCCAGCACGCCCGCGATCAGTGCCGATGCCAGATCCCCTTTCCCCATCGCTGCGAGATAGCAAGCACCGGCAAGCGCGAGAAGGGCGGATGGTAGAAGGGTGCGGCTCCCCCCATGGGGTCGATGAAACCGGGAGAATCGAAATTCGCGGCCGATGATCCGCAGTTTCATCGCCGGGCAGGCAGCACTTGCGCCATATGGCATTATAGATTATGCCAAATGGCGCATATGGAAGGAAATCGTCATGCCATTGCCGCTTAGGGATGCGCCCTTGGCCGCTCCTGACCGCCCCGACGCGGTTGCCGTAAAGGCGCTCGTCCGGGTCATGGACGCGTGGGGCGTCAGCAACGCGCAATCGGCCAATCTCGTCCAGGAATCAGTTCGCACCTGGAACCGGATGCGGGGTGGAAAATGGAACGGCAAGCTGACCAAGGACCAAACTGTCCGCATCAGCGGTATCGTTGGTCTGTACAAGGCGTTGCACCTCTATTTCAGCGACCAGCTCGCGGATCGCTGGCCGACGCTCCCGAACAAGGGCCCCTTGTTCAAGGGCCGCCGACCTGTTGACTTCATGGAAGAGGGCGGATTGATCGCGATCCTGGAAAGCCGGAAGTATGTGGACGCGATCCGTGGCGGCATATGATGCCTTCCGTCGCACAGATTGCCCAGCATAGAACAATCCGTCTCGTTCCCACCTGCTATTATAAACCGCCGGTTCTTCGTCCCTTGGTGGACAGCGATGCGGAATTGGCCATCCTGGCAGATCTTGAAGGCCAGACGAGCGCGAGGGTGTCCTCCCCATCGTTGCTAAGCGACTTCGAAGGCTGGGGTCGGACCTTCATTGACGCTGCGTTTCGCTACACTCGAACGGGGGGCAGTCGCTTCAACGGCGAACAGCGCGGCGCCTGGTATGCGGCCTTTGATGACCAGACTGCGATAGCCGAGGTTGCTTATCACCGCACACGTGAACTGAGCTACATCGGCATTTTCGAAGATGAGGCTGTTTATCACGCGCTGCACGCCTCATTCATCGGACGCTTTCACGACATTCGTGACCGACCGGAATTCGCCGACTGCCTCCATGACGATCCAAGCATTGGTTATCGGCATGGGCAGGAGCTTGCGGCCAAGCTCATCGAAAGCGAATCCCGCGGGCTAATCTACCCCTCTGTCCGACATGATGGCGGAACGTGCCTCGTAGCGTTCCAGCCGAGCGCCATCCAGGATGTAACTCCCGGCGCGCGTTGGAGGCTGGTCTGGAATGGCAGACCCGAGTGGACGGTCATCGCCGAGTAATGTTGCTGATCGTGATCGCTGTGGGACCGTGCTGTTCCACGCGTCTCTCTTGTCGCGAGCGTCGCTCCTGCATTCCGCCCGCTTCATGGCCCAGCAGGTCGAGCGCCAGGCGCTTGCTGGCGATGACGCGCGGGGTTTCGATGGTGGTAACGCCGCAACGGGGATTGCGATTTCTTCAGGAAATCAATCCATTCAGGCGTGTTAAATGGCTCCCCGGGGTCGACGAAACTGAGAACTACGAGTTCGCGATTGCCCTACGCCAGAATCCGCCACAGCCGCTGAAGTTGCGCAAGCGTGACCGCGATCGCGCGGAGAAGCTACGCCTCGCCGGCAGACCAAAGCCGACATTGCGCGAGCGAGCGGTTGCCCTGGCTCGAGAGCGAGGCGAGGTTCGGACGGCTGAACTGACCGAGATCGGTATACCCCGCTGCTATCTCTCGCGGATGTGTGATGAGGGCCTGCTCGTGAAGGTCGCCTATGGCCGATATCGTGCGGCCAGCCTGAAGGCCGCGTGAAGGTCACGCCGCACCGTGCTCGCCATAAGCCCGCGCTGCTTGATCCCATCGCCAATATGGCCCTCGCGAAGCACATCGAGCGGCTAATTTGCTCTCTCCGTGAGCCCAGAAGATCAGCACGTTGATGCCGGAATATTGCCTGCCGGTCGCGGCGTTCTTCGGCATGGCGAGCGGCGCCTTGGCCGCTGCTGTTCCCCAGGGCTGGACCCAGGGAAGCCGGCCGGCCTCCAGCTCGGCGAGGATCCTGCCGGTGACTTCATCATAGAGGCTCGTCCGGTCGGGGCCGGAACGGGCGCGTGAATCGTGTCTGGAAATCGCGGGTCTCCGCGACGGGCGCCGGAGGCCTCTCCTCCAGCCCTCAACCCGTAACGGAAAGCCCGGCCGGCACTCTCACTCTTGGGGGCGTTGCGGGGTCTCCCCGCAGAAGGGGTCGGCCGAGACGACAGGCTCGGCCGCAGGGGAAGGCTTTCCCCACCACCCATTCCCGGATCACGGCCCTGTTGGTTCCAATCTACTGGCCATTGACTTCCAATTATCATGCGATTCCGGCCTGCTCGCCACGGCGCGCGGATTGAGCATCGATCGGGTGAAGGCGGACCGCGACGTATTTGGTGCGCTCCTCGAAAGCTTCGTGTTCTCCGAAGTCCTGAAGCTCATGACGGCGTCGGAGCTGCGGCTGACGCCTTACCATTTCCGCGACCAGCAGATGCATGAGGTGGACATCGTGCTGGAACGCGACGACGGCATGATCGTGGGGATCGAGGTGAAGGCCGCCGCGACGGTGAAGTCCAGTGACTTTGCGGGACTACGGACTTTGGCCGAGGCGTGCAAGGAACGGTTCGTCTACGGCGTCGTGCTCTATGACAGCACTGATCTCGTACCCTTCGGCGACAAGCTGGCCGCGGCGCCATTGTCCTCTTTGTGGGGGTGAGAGCCGCGCAACAATCGGCAAGATCGTTCCGCATGAGGCGCGGCCCGCCAATCGAACCCACTTTGGGGTGGACCTATCTGTCGCGGGAGGCGCTGGCGCGGGCCAAGGCCCAGATGGACGAAGAATCCATGGGGGTGCGCGATGAGATCGGCTTCCTGACGATCCATCAGCGTTAGCCGCTGCGTTGGCACGAGCAGCCTTGTCGAGCTATCGTGGCATTGATGAAGTGCGACGAGGAACGTCCTACATGAAAAAGCCGCAAGGTATGAGCGGACCTATCGCAATCGGATCGCAAGGGGTCGAGTGGAAGGTAACTCCATTTCCGGATGGCAAGGCGGAGCGCGAAGAGCTTATCGCCATGCTGTTCGTGAATGCATTCGATGGATGGGTAGCTACGCAAAGTGACCCTCATTGGCGCCATTCGGCCAAGCCATCCAAAATCAAGAAGCGGACATCGACTTTACGGTTTCGACGGCGCTTGGTGAAATGGCGATGGAGCTTGCGGAATTTGCTCCGCTTCAGTCGCACGGTCCCCGCTTCGAGGACGCGCCAACACAGCTCCCGTCGAAGGCGAAAGCAGAACTTGCCGTTGATCTGATCCGCATGAAGTCTGACCATCAAGGCGGTGCGAGCAGGTTTCTCGTCGTTTACGTCACTGAGCAGGGGTTTTGGCTCGATCCAGGCACAATCGAACGAATGCGACGAATGCTCGCTGATGATCCGCCCAAGTTTGATCGTGTGTACTACATCAGTCTTCATGGGCTGCAGGATGCCTCTGTTTCAGAGATCTTCCCTGGAGTGCCTCATCACACCTTCGGGCACATGGATTTGGACGCGCTCAACGTCTACGCACCCCATCCCACGGAGATGATTGCACACACTTCGGTTACGGGAACTATGGGCGCGAGCGTGGGCGGCCAGCGTGTGTCAGGTAACGTGGAGATCGATTACGATCTTGGCCCTTTGCCAACGCCAAGAGCAAAGAAGTGAGCCGCGCTCGCTAGCTTTGCGGCGACTAACGACACCGGACCACAGATGCGAGACAACAGACAAAATGGGGGAACGGGTGTGGTAACGCTGCCACAGGATTTCCAATTTTCCTTGGAAATCAAACATTTTAGGCGTGAAGAATGGCTCCCCGAGTTGGATTCGAACCAACGACCAAGTGATTAACAGTCACCTACTCTACCGCTGAGCTATCGGGGAGCAGCCCGATGGGCAGGCCCGCGCCTATATGGGTGGCCCCTGGGATTTGCAACCCTCGGAAACTGCGTCAGGCGACGAACTGTTCGCTGACGATACGCTCGTCGAGGCTGTGGCCCTTGTCGAACAGCAATGTCAGCTCGCTGGCCTCGTCGATCGCCAGGCGGACCTCGGCGATGTCGCGTACTTCCTTCTGGTCGGCGACGGCGGCCACCGGGCGCTTGGCCGGTTCGCGCACGCGCAAGGTCACCCGGCTGTGGTCCGGCAGGATCGCCCCTTTCCAGCGGCGGGGACGGAACGGACTGATCGGGGTGAGGGCGAGGGTGTTGGACGTCAAAGGCAGGATCGGGCCGTTGGCCGAGAGGTTGTAGGCGGTCGAGCCGGCCGGCGTCGCCAGCAGCACCCCGTCGCACACCAGCTCGGGGATGCGCACCTTCTCGTTCACCGAGACCTCGATCTTGGCGGTCTGGCGGGTTTCGCGCAGCAGCGAGACTTCGTTGATCGCGTTGTGCACGTGATGCGCGCCGTCCTGCGTGACGGCGGTCATGTGCAGCGGCGCCACGGCGATGCGCGTCGCCTTGGCGAGCTTGGCGGTGAGGTTCCCGCCTTCGCGATAGTGATTCATCAGGAATCCGACGGTCCCCCGGTTCATCCCATAAGCCGGAATCACGCGCCCGATCTCGAGCATGTGATGCAGCGTGTGCAACATGAACCCGTCGCCGCCGAGCACGACCACGGCGTCGGCCTGCTCGAGCGGCACCCACTTCATCGCATCGGCGAGGTGGCGGGCCGCCTCCTGCGCCTTGTCGGCGCTCGAGGCTACGAGGGCGAGCCGCTCGAATTCGTTAATCCCCGCCATCGGCCCCTCCTCGTCAGCGCGCCGCGGAACCTATGGGCCGCCGTCCCGATTTGCAACGCAGCGTGCGCGGGGGGCTGACGCGCGCCGGGCATTGCGCCAGTGGACCGGCGATGCTCGCCGAGACCTTGCAAGACCGCCGTGGGGCAGCCGACCGGCGCGGAAAGGGGCGGCGAATCGAGGAACTCAACACGGCCATTGATGAGGGTCAGGTCGAGATCCTCTTCCAGCCGCAATTCACCAGCGTCGGCAACCGGCTTGTCGGCGCCGAAGCGCTGTCGCGCTGGAACCATCCTCGTCTCGGGCGGATCGGAGCCGAGGCGCTGTTCGATATCGCCGAGCGATCCCATCACGCCGCCGAGCTCACCAGGCACATCGCGGGCCGCGCGCTGGCGATCGCGGCGACCTGGCCCGAGCCGCTGCGCCTGTCGCTCAATGTCACCGCCGCTGACGTCCACGACGATTGTTTTGCCGAGACGATTCTCGCCGCCCTCGCCGAAACGCGCTTCCGGCCCGGACGGCTCACTCTCGAAATTACCGAGCAGGCGCTGGTCACCGAGCTCGATCGTGGCGCCGAGCAGCTCGAGCGGCTCGCTGCCTGCGGCGTCAACATCGCGCTCGACGATTTCGGCGCCGGGTTCTGCAACTTCCGCTACCTCAAGCGCCTGCCGCTGCACTTGCTCAAGCTCGATCGCAGCATGATCCAGGGCATCGCCGACGACGAGCGCGACCTCGCCGTGCTGCGTGGCATCCTCGCGATGGCGCGGGCGCTCGGCCTCAAGGTCGTCGCCGAAGGCATCGAAAGCGAGGACCAGCGGGCGACGATCGAGCGCGAAGGCTGCGAGAAGTGGCAAGGCTTCCTCGGCGGCGCGCCGATGACGGCGGAGGACTTTGCCGTGCTGGCGGCGGACTAGGCCGGCACGGCTTCCTTCTTCTCCGCCCGCTTGACGATCGCGCTGAGCCCCTTGGTCAGCTGGAACAGGCCGTTGAGCCTCGCCTGCGGATCGCCCCACGCGCGGTTGATCACGAGCTTCATGTCGGGGCGCAGCTTGGCGGTGCCTTGCAACCGCTCGACATAGGCGATCAGGCCCGCCGGATCGGCGAAATTGTCGTTGTGGAACGTCACCAGAGTGCCGCGCGCACCGACGTCGATCTTGGCGATGTTGGCGGCGATCGCCTGGTGCTTGATCTCGATAAGCTTGATGAGATTGCCGGTCGCCTCCGGCAGCGGACCGAAGCGGTCGATCATCTCGGCGGCGAGGGCTTCGATTTCGCCCGGCTCGGCGTCGTTGAGGCGGCGATAGAGCGCCATCCGCACCGCGAGATCCGGCACGTACTCTTCGGGGATCATGATCGGCGCATCGACGGTAATCTGCGGGCTGACCGTCTCGCGGGCGCGCTCGAGACCGGCCTCGCCGGCCTTGGCGGCGAGGATCGCCTCCTCCAGCATCGACTGGTAGAGCTCGAAGCCGACCTCGCGGATGTGACCGGACTGCTCGTCGCCCAGAAGGTTGCCGGCGCCGCGGATGTCGAGGTCGTGGCTGGCCAGCTGGAACCCGGCGCCGAGGCTGTCGAGATCGCCGAGCACCTTCAGCCGCTTCTCGGCCACCTCGCCGAGCTGGGTGACCTTCGCGGTCGTGAGGTAGGCGTAGGCGCGCAGCTTCGAGCGCCCGACTCGGCCGCGCAGCTGGTAAAGCTGGGCGAGACCGAAGCGGTCGGCGCGGTGGATGATGATCGTGTTGGCGCTCGGGATGTCGAGCCCGCTTTCCACGATCGTGGTCGAAAGCAGCACCTCGTACTTCTTCTCGTAGAACGCGCTCATCCGCTCCTCGACCTCGCCGGCGGCCATCTGGCCGTGGGCGGAGACGAAGCGGATTTCGGGCACATGCTCGTGCAACCAGTCCGCGATCGGTTCCATGTCGGAGATGCGCGGCACAACGATGAAGCTTTGCCCGCCGCGATGATGTTCGCGCAGCAGCGCCTCGCGCATCACCATGTCGTCCCACTCCATGACGTAGGTGCGCACGGCGAGGCGGTCGACCGGCGGCGTCTGGATGGTCGACAGCTCGCGCAGCCCGCTCATCGCCATTTGCAGCGTGCGCGGGATCGGCGTGGCGGTGAGGGTGAGCACGTGGACGTTCTCGCGCAGTTGCTTGAGCTTCTCCTTGTGCCCGACGCCGAATCGCTGCTCTTCATCAACGATCACAAGGCCGAGCCGCTTGAACCTCGTGCTCTTTGAAAGGATCGCGTGGGTGCCGATGACGATGTCCGTGGTTCCGTCGGCAAGGCCTTCGCGGGTCGCCTTCATCTCCGCCGCGGGGACGAGGCGGCTCAGGCGGCCGACCTTCAAGGGAAAGCCGGCGAAGCGCTCGGCGAAGTTCTGGTAATGCTGGCGCGCGAGCAGGGTGGTCGGCGTGACGACCGCGACCTGTTCGCCGTTCATGGCCGCGACGAACGCGGCGCGCAGGGCAACCTCGGTCTTGCCGAAGCCGACATCGCCGCACACCAGCCGGTCCATCGGCTTGCCTTCGGCAAGATCGCCGAGCACGTCCTCGATCGCACGTTCCTGGTCGTCGGTTTCCTCCCACGGGAAGCGATCGACGAACTGGCTCAGCGCGCTCGGCTCGGTCGGCAACACCGGCGCCTTGCGGAGCGCCCTCGCGGCAGCGGTCCTGAGCAGCTCGCTGGCGATCTCGCGGATGCGCTCCTTGAGCCGCGCCCGGCGCTTTTGCCATCCTTCGCCGCCGAGCCGGTCGAGCGGAACGGCCTCCTCCGAGGAGCCGTAGCGCGACAGGACATCGATGTTCTCGACCGGGATGTATAGCTTGTCGCCCCCGGCGTACTCCAGCATGACGCAGTCATGCCGGCTCTGCCCGACCGTGATCGGCTCGAGCCCGAGATACTTGCCGATGCCGTGCTCCATGTGGACCACGAGATCACCGCTGTTGAGCGCGGCCAGTTCGGCGAGAAAGGCGTCGGAGTCCTTCCGCTTCTTCCGCCGGCGGACGAGGCGGTCGCCGAGCAGGTCCTGCTCGGTAAACAGGTCGACCTGGTCGTTGGCGAAGCCGGTGTCGAGCGGCAGCACCATCGCCACCGGGCCCTTGGCCGCGAGCCCGAGCGCTTCCCGCCAGCTGTCAGCCAGCCGGACCGTGGCGCCCGCTTCCTCGAGAATCGAGACGATGCGGCTGCGCGAGCCGGTGGAATAGGCGGCGAACAGGGGCTTTTTGCCGCTCCTGGCGACCGCTTCGAGGTGGCTGGCGGCGGCCTCGTAGATGTTGTCGCCGCGCGAACGCTCGGGAGCGAAATCGCGCGCCGACCTGAAGCCGAGGTCGATCACGCTGTCGCTTTCGGGCTGGGCGAAGATGTCGGCGCGGTGCACCGGCCAGCCCGCCAGATCACGGGCAAATTCTTCGCGCGAAAGGTAGAGCGCGTCGGTCTCGAGCGGCCGGTAGCTTCCCGCCGCCTGCCCCGCCGTCTCCGTGCGCTGGCGATGGTAGTCCTCGAGATCGGTGAAGCGCTCATCCGCGGCCGACAAGGCAGCGGAGTCGATGACTACCAGGTCGTCCGCCTGCAAGTGATCAAACAGGGTCGCCATGCGCTCCTCGAACAGCGGCAGCCAGTGCTCCATGCCGGCGAGCCGCCGGCCGTCGCTGACCGCCTGGTAGAGCGGGTCCTGGGTCGCGCTGGCGCCGAACAGCTCGCGATAGCGGCCGCGGAAGCGCTTGATCGATTCCTCGTCGAGGAGCGCTTCGCTCGCGGGCAGCAGCAGGTGCCGCTCGATGACCTCGGTGGTGCGCTGGGTCGTCGGATCGAACAGCCGCAGGCTCTCCAGCTCGTCGCCGAAGAAGTCGAGCCTCAGCCCCTGCTCGAGGCCGGACGGGAAGATGTCGAAGATTGAGCCGCGCACGGCGAATTCGCCGTTGTCGACCACGGTGTCGGTCCGCGAATAGCCCTGCCTCTGGAGCAGCGCGGTCAGGCTTTCATGCCCGATCGTAAGGCCCGCCTTAAGCTCGCGCACGGACTCGCGGATGCGAAACGGCGTCAGCACGCGTTGCAGCAGGGCGTTGATCGTGGTCACCAGCAATTGCTTGCTGGAGTTGCCCGCCTGAAGCTGGTGCAGGGCCGAGAGCCGCCGCGCGCTGACCGCCAGCGCGGGGCTGGCCCGGTCGTAGGGCAGGCTGTCCCAGGCGGGAAACTCGATCACCTGCAGCTCGGGCGCGAACCACTGCGCGGCGTCGACAATCCCGCGCATCGCCTGCTCGTCGGGCGCGACGAACACCGCGCGGCCCTTCGCCGCCCGCGCGAGGTCGGCCAGCACCAGCGGCTGCGCGCCGCGGGCCAGCGAAGCGAGTATCAGCGGCGCCTTCGCGGTGAGGATTCGACCGAGATCGGGCATCTAAGTGCTTGAAAGTCCTGTCATGAGCGATTCCACGGGCACGCGCAAATACCCGCCGGCGCGACTTGAGGGCGTCATGACGGCGAGCGCTGGGCCTGGCGGCGGACTACTCGGCCCACGGCGCCACGCGCAAGTTATATGGTGACGTAGTCGAGCTTTTGCAGGGCGAGCATCTGAGGCCCGGCATATTTTTCAGGTACCTCGGCCGCGCCGAGCGCCCAGGCCAGCACGTCGACCTCGTTTTCGTCGAGCAGGGCCTCGAACCACGCCAGTTCCGGCTCCGACCAGCTGGCGTGATGCCTGTCGAAGAACCCGCCGATCATGAAATCCGCCTCGCGCGTGCCGCGGTGCCAGGCGCGAAACCGGGCGCGGGCGAGACGATGGGTGAGATCGGGCATGGGCCGCCGAGTAACCCGGCGGCCCATGCCGCGCAAGGCGATCAGGCCGGCTCGAGGTGCACGGCGGCCAGCTTGGCCGCCGGCAGGCCGCCGTTCTTTTCCTTCTGCAGGAGTTCCTGCTTGCGCTCCATCAGCTGGTCACGCAGGCGGACGAGATCGACATCGCCTTGCCGGGCCTGGGCGAAGAAGCCCTCCTTGGGTCGCTCCTCTTCCTTTACGTGATGGCTGATTTCCTCGCACAGCACGGTCACCTTGGCTTCGAAGAACTCGTCGTCGGGGCCGTTCGCCATGATGTCGTTGATCAGCACCTTGGCGCCATCGTGCTCGACGAAGGCCTCGTGATAGAGGCTGTCCTCGACCGCGCTCTGACAGGCCGGGTAGAAGATTTCTTCCTCGATCATCGCGTGGATCTTCAGCTCGTTGCAGATCTGCTGGGCCAGTTGCCACTTGCGGTCCTTGCCGCTGGCCTTCTGGAACTTGCTGAACAGGTC
>DATJHD010000324.1:0-2529 GCA_035494275.1 Croceibacterium sp. | reverse complement strand
ACGGCGAGCTTGGCCATGCCGGTCGACGACGAAGGCAGCGAGATGCCGCGGCCGGCAGCCAGCGATTCCATCAGCATCCGCCAGCCGTTGCCGACCTGTGCCCGCCCGCCGATCACCCAGTCGATCGGAATGAAGACGTCCTTGCCCCAGTTCGGTCCGTTCTGGAATACCGCGTTCAGCGGCATGTGCCGGCGCCCGATGTTGACGCCGGGATGCCGCGTCGGGATGAGCGCGCAGGTAATGCCCAGATCCTCGGCGCCGCCCAATAGATGGTCAGGGTCGTAGGCGCGGAACGCGAGGCCGAGCAAGGTCGCGACTGGTCCCAGCGTGATGTAGCGCTTGTCCCAGGTGACGCGCAGGCCGAGCGTCGCCTTGCCCTCATGCTGTCCGACGCAGACGATGCCGCGATCGGGGATCGCCGCCGCATCGGAGCCCGCCTGCGGATTGGTCAGCGCGAAGCAAGGTATGTCGATCCCCTTGGCGAGCCTCGGCAGATAGTAGTTCTTCTGCTCGTCGGTGCCGTAGTGCAAAAGGAGCTCGCCCGGACCGAGCGAATTGGGGACCATCACCGTCACCGCCACGGCGCTGGCGTGCGTCGACAGCTTGGTAATGACCTGCGAGTGCGCGTAAGCGGAAAACCCGAGTCCACCGTACGCCTTCGGAATGATCATGCCGAGAAAGCCGCGCTCCTTGACGAACGCCCAGGCCTGCGGCGACAGGTCGCGGTAGACATGCGTAGTCTCCCAGTCGCTGATCATCGCGCACAGCTCGTTGCAGTCGTGGTCGAGAAAATGCTGCTCTTCGTCGCTGAGGCGCGGGGGCGGCAGCGCCAGCAGCTTGTCCCACGACGGGCGGCCGGAGAACAACTCTCCGTCCCACCAGACGGTGCCGGCCTCGATCGCATCGCGCTCGGTCGGCGACATCGGCGGCAGCGCTTTGCGAAACGCGCTGAGCACACCATCGCTGATGAGCATCCGGCGCAGCCACGGCCAGTTCAACGGGATTGCCAAAAGCAACAACAGCGCCGCCAGGATGCCGATCAGCAGCGTCGGCAGCGCGTGCAGCGCCAGCGCCGCGATCAATGCCGCGCCGATCCCCAGAATCCACAGCCAGCCGGCGGCATTGACGTAGGCCAGCGCCACCAGGACAAGCACGGCCGCGACCAGCCACAGAAGGGTCAACATCATCGGCCGCCTGCCTGCCGCGCCGGAGCGCTGCCACCGTCGACCTCGGACAGATCGGGCAGCGGCGCCTTGAGCCCCGCCACCAGGAACGGCGCCAGGCGGCGCAGCAGCATTTCGTCGTTGCCCACCTCGCGTGGACTGAGCGCCGCAATCAATTTGAGCGCGTCGGTGCCCGCCAGCGTATACGACAGCGCGCCCATGACGAAGTGAAGGCGCCAGGACAGCTCCTTTTTCGGAAGCTCCGGCAGCGCGCGCCCGAAGGCGGCCTTGAAGCGAGTGATCATCACCGCGTACTGCTCGGACAAAAAGCGCCGAATGAACGGCGCCGGATCGGCGTAGGCGCGACCGAGCAGGCGAAGGAAGTTCTGACCGCCGCGTTGCCGGTCCCGTGCGAGCTCGAGCGCCGGAATGAACATCGCCGTCAGGACACGCTCGCACGGCAGCACGTGAGGTGCCGCCTCGCGCTCGAACCGGGTCAACAGTTCGATCCGTTGGCGATTCATTGGATCGAGGCGGCGCGTCAGCACGAATTCGAACAGTTCTTCCTTGCTGCCGAAGTGGTAGCTGACGGCGGCGAGATTGACTTCGGCGAGCGCCGTGATTTGACGCAGCGACGTCGCCTCGAAGCCGTGCTCCATGAACAAGGCTTCCGCGGCGTCGAGTATCCTCTCCTTGGTGGGCGCCGCCGCGCGGCGCGGCGCGGCGCCGCTCGCGCGCGCTTCGGTCTGGGTTTGCTTCACTGCGACTCCGGGGATTCGAGGGGCCCGTCGCGCCTCGCGACGAATTCAGTTAAACGTTTGTTTGAATGCTACCGGCACGCAGGGCAGGCTGTCAACCGGCTCCCGCCTGAAGCGCGCAGGCCGTTTGGCTATACTCGCGGTTCAACTGCCCGGACCGATCGATGCCCACGATAGCGATCAAGCGCCGCCACAAGCTCGAACCGAAAAAAGCGAAGGCTGCCGCCCAGAAAGTCATCAAGGACTTGAGCGCGCGCTACCAGCTCGCTTGCTCGTGGGACGGCGATCAGGTGCAATTCGAGCGCCCCGGCGTATCGGGCCGCATGCATCTCGGCAGGAACGAGATCCTCCTCGACGTGCAGCTCTCGTTCCTGATGACGCCGCTGAAAAGTCCGATCGAGCGGGCGATCAACGAGGAGCTCGACCGCCTGTTCGGCGATACGGCCTGAAAGCCACGTCAGGACGGGTCGGCGAACGGCGCATCGTCCCCGGCGAAGATTGCCTGCATCACCGCCGTCTCGCGCCTCCTCAGCACCGCCAGGAATTCGCCCGCGCCTTTCATGCCGCGGAACGACAGCAGGCCGCGCTCGAGAAATTCGTGCAGCGCG
>DATJHD010000323.1:0-2587 GCA_035494275.1 Croceibacterium sp. | reverse complement strand
ATCGTGGCATTTGCAATCGGGTCGCTCACAACCTCAAGCGGGGAGATTCGCGATGAGCGAAGCGATCGACGAAACCAAGATCGAGCAACTGATCGGCAAGGTGATCGGTGACGTTGCCGGAGCGATGGGCGTGTTCATGGCTTACATCGGCGACCAGGCCGGCGTGTTCGCCGCGATGGATGGCGCCGGGCCGCTGACCTGCGACGAACTGGCGGCAAGGACGGGCCTCAATCCCAAGTACCTCCACGAATGGCTCGGGTCTGTCTCGGCGGCCGGCTACGTGACGTTCCATTCCCACAACGAGACGTTCGAGCTTTCCCCCGAGCAGGCGCTGGTTTTCACGCGCGAGGGCCAGCCTGCGTGCATGCAGGGCTTCTTCCAGATCCTGATGTCGCAGTTCGAAGGCCACGAGAAGGCCGTCGAGACCTTCAAGTCGGGCAAGGGCCGGCCGTGGAGCGATCACACGCCGTGCTGCTTCTGCGGCACCGACCGCTTCTTTCGCCCGGGCTATGCGGCAAACCTCGTCGACAGCTGGATTCCGGCGCTTTCGGGGGTGGAGGAGAAGCTCAAGTCAGGGGCGAAAGTGGCCGATATCGGCTGCGGCCACGGCTCCTCTACGGTGTTGATGGCGCAGGCTTACCCCAACTCGACGATCACGGGGATCGACTTCCACGCGCCGTCGATCACGGCGGCGAGGGCGAAGGCAGCCGAGGCCGGCGTGACGAACGTCGAGTTCGTCGTCGCCAGCGCGCAGGACTATCCCGGCGAGGGCTTCGACTTCGCGTGCATCTTCGACGCGCTCCACGACATGGGCGATCCGGTGGGCGCCGCGCGCCACATCCGCGAAACGCTGGCGCCGGGCGGCACCTTCATGCTGGTCGAGCCGATGGCGGGGGACAGCATGGCCGAGAACATGCATCCGCTTGGCCAGATCTTCTACGCCGCCTCGTGCACCGTCTGCACGCCGGCCTCGCTGGCGCAGCCGGTCGCTCTCGGGCTCGGAGCCCAGGCCGGACAGAAACGCCTGACGCAAGTGTGCCGCGAGGCAGGCTTTGCGCATGTGCGTCGCGCCGCCGAGACACCGACCAACATGGTGCTGGAGGTGACGGCCTGACGGGTTGCGGGCACGAAAAACCGCACGGAAGGGGGGCTTTCCGCGCGGTTTTCGCGGGCTGGAGGGTTTAGCCCTTGTCGGGAAAGGCCTTGGCGTACGTGGCCATCGCCACCTGCACCTTGTTGCGCAGGGCGTCGTCGGTCGGGATCGCATCGGCGATCTTGTTGTACCGCGCCGGGTCGAGGCCGCTCGAATTCACCGCGGCCGCCATCTTGGCCTGCTTCGCGTCGGCATCGAGCTAGGCATCGGCATCGATCTTCTGGACATTGGTGGTGGCCTTGGCGAATTGATCGATCTGCGTGTCCGACACCTCGATCGTCGTCGGGGCCGACGCGTCCGCGCCGGGCGCCGGCGTCGAGGCGGGCCCTGCCGTTTCGGGAGCCAGCGGTGCATGGGTGTCGGGCGTCGCCGCGGCCGGCGGGGCGGCCGTATCGGGCTGAGCCGGGACCGCGGTGCCCTGGTCGGGCGTGGGGGCCGCGTCCTGCGCATTGGCCTGGAAGCCGACCGTGGCAAATGCCAGGGTAAGGATAGAAGTGGTCAAGTATTTCATGATGAATTCCTGCATTTCGTCAGAATGTCCCACTAACCTGAGAAGATCAGGCGAGTCGAATGATCATCAATTTGTTTAAAAGGAACGATTCTGAATACGATAAAATCCCTTGCTAGCAAACTTGAACTTTATTCATCGTGGCGACAATGAGGCGAGCGATAGATCGCTGCTCGGTTCGCTGAGTCTCCAATGCCCGTGACGCGGGATGGATTCGTCCATGTTGCCGCACGGATTGTCGCAAGGAATTGCCGAAGGGGTCTCGACGGTTGACGCGACGCGAGCCCTCGCCGAAACAGGCCGCTAGAGGAGAGGGTCCGATGGCAACCACATTCAGCGCAGCCCTGGAGCGGACCCCGCTGCGACCATTCCAGATCGCGACATTTGCCATCTGCATGCTGGTGCTGACCTGCGACGGCATCGACCAGCAGCTTCTCGGAATTATCGCGCCGAAGGTGATCGAGGCCTTTTCGGTCGACAAGGGCACCTTCGGCATCGCCATGAGCGCGTCGCTGGTCGGCTTCGGGCTCGGCGCGTGGAGCGGCGGCTGGCTTGGCGATGCGGTCGGGCGGCGCTGGTCGCTGGCGATTGCCGCAGCCGTTTTCGCCCTGGCGACAGCGGGTGCCAGCCTGGCGGACGGGGTGTGGCCGCTGGCCGCGTGGCGCGTAGTCGGCGGGCTCGGTTTCGGCTCGGCCTATGCCAACGCCATGGCGATGACCGGCGAATGGCTGCCGGACCGCTGGCGCTCGGTGGCGGTGACGACGCTGTCGGTCGGCACCCCGGCAGGCGGCACGGTGGTCGGCTGGCTGGCACCCGGCCTGGTCGCCTCCTACGGCTGGCGCGGCGCATTTGTCGCGCTCGGCCTCGCGACCATGCTGGTCGTCGTCCTGATCATCCTCGCTCTACGCGACAGTCCCTCGTTCCTG
>DATJHD010000322.1:0-2253 GCA_035494275.1 Croceibacterium sp. | reverse complement strand
GCGAACAGGTTGTCGGTCAGCTTGAAGTCGATTCCCGCGCGCACGCCGATGCGCTGGCGGCTGCCGTACGTCGCCTCGACGTAGCCCTCGCCCGATCCGGTCGGCTTCTTGGTGAACATCTTGATCGAGCCGCCCTCGGAGTTGCGGCCGGAGAGCGTGCCCTGGGGGCCGCGCAGGATCTCGACGCGGTCGAGGTCGAGCAGGTCGAACACCGCGCCGGTCAGCTGCGGGTAATAGACATCGTCGATGTAGATGCCGACACCCGGCTCGTAGGCCGGGTTGAAGTCGGCCTGGCCGATGCCGCGGATCGAGACCGCCACCGACGGGCCGAACGAGGCGCCCTGCGGCTTCAGCGTCACGTTCGGCGCGCTGTCGGCCACCTGGGCGAGGTTGGTCTGGCTTTTCGCTTCCATCGTCTGCGCGTTGACGGCGGTGATGGCGAGCGGGGTGTCCTGCAGGTTCTGCGCGCGGAACTGCGCGGTGACGATGATCTCGTTGTTGGCCTGGCTGGTGTCGGTGCTCGCGGCGGCATCGGGGTTGGCCGCCTGGGCCTGGGCGGAGGCATCGGCGGTCGGCGACGAGTTCACCGGCGGGGTCTGCCTGGCCGCGCTGTCCTGGGCGAAGGCCGGGGAAGCGATGGCGATGGCAGCGAGCGAAGCGGTCAACGTGAAGGGCAGGCGCGCGCACAGGCGTGACGAAACAGGGCTCATGATGTCCTCTCAGTTCCTGACGCCGTCACGGGGGAAGACGGCGATTAGTATGCTGCGCATACATTAACGATCGTTGCAATTGCCGGAGGGGCGCCGGTCGCCAACTCCGGTCAAACTGATGCAATCGCGCAACAACGCGTGCCCCCGCCCTCCAGGGGCGGCCGCTCCCGCGCATGGGCTCGTTCAATCGATGCGCTTCGACCGATTTTTCAGAACATGCCGTTGCGGTTGTTCGTCTCGGCAGGATCGGGCACGGGCTGGATGATGTCCCAGTGCTCGACGAGATAGCCGTTCTCGATCCGGAAGATGTCGACCACCGCCAGGCCCCGTTGATCGGGTGCGTGACGAAAGTGGTAGTGCACCGCCACCGTGCCGTCGTTGCCGTGGATGATACGCTTGACGTCGTGCGACATGGCCGGGCTGCGCTTCATGTGCGCGGCGAGCGCCTCGATCGTCCCGTCGCGCCCGGTCGCCGAGTTCGGATCGTGCTGGATATAGTCGGGATGCACCCAGGCGCGGAAGGCCTCGACCAGCCGGTTCTGATGATAGAACACCTCGATGAACCGCTCGGCCACTTCGCGCTCAGACAGGTTCGCGCGGTCTCGGGTGTCGAGCGGATCGGCCGCCCCCATCAGAACATCCCGTTGGCGTTCTTGCTCGCGGCCGGATCGGGCACCGGCTGCATCACGTCCCAGTGCTCGACGACGTAGCCGTCCTTGATGCGCATGATGTCGACCACCGCCCAGCCACGCTCGCCGCTGGTGCGGCGGAAGTGGTGGTGCACCGCGACGAGGCCTTCGCCGTCCTTCTCCTCGCCGTGGATCACCCGCTTCACGTCGTGGGTCAGCTCGGGGTTGGCGGCGACCGCGTTGCCGAGGAACGCCATCGTCGCGTCGCGGCCGGTCGGGGCGTTCGGGTTGTGCTGGATGTAGTCCGGGTGGACCCAGCAGGTGAACGCGTCGACCGGGTTGTCCTGGTGGTGGAACAGCTCGATGAACCGCTCCGCCACCTCGCGCACCGAGAGGCTCGCGCGGTTGGCGGTATCGCGCGGGTCGAACGTGCGCTCGCTCACCGCTTCTCCTGCCCGGCGAGCATCGCGCCGAACTTGGGGTGCGCGAAATGCATCGGCACGTCCTGGCGGTAGGGCCAGGTCTTGCGGTGCTGCTCGGGCGGCAGCAGGCGATCGGGGCCGAGCGGGTCCTCGGGGTAGGTCTTCTCGGCGGGCTGCAGGTGGGCCGTCGTATGCGCCCAGCCTTCCTCGTAGTTCGCCTGCCATTGCATCATGTAGTCGAGCCGCTTGATCTTCCAGATGCCGTTCTCGCGCACGTAGTCGTTCTCGTAGATGCCGGCTTCCATGAACTGCTGCGGCATGATCTCTTCGCGCGTTTCCTGGAAATCGTCGTGCCACCCGCCGAGCAGGATGCCGTGAAAGCGGCCCTTGGCGGTCTTGCGGTCGGGCGCGACGGTGATCACGTCCTGCATCTGGAAATGGTCGAGCAGGAGGCCGTTGACCGGGCCCGGCCGCCCGCCGGTGAAGCGCCCC
>DATJHD010000321.1:0-2414 GCA_035494275.1 Croceibacterium sp. | reverse complement strand
GCCGGGTCGGCCAGGCGATAGCCGCCGGAGACGTTGAGATAGACCTCGGCCGAGCTGAAATTGAGCCCGCAGCGCGATTCGAGCACCGCCAGCAGCATGGCGAGGCGCCCTGAGTCCCAGCCGACGACGGCCCGGCGCGGCGTGGCGCCCGATTGCAGCCGCACGATCAGCGCCTGGACCTCGACGAGCACCGGTCGCGTGCCCTCGAGCGCCGGGAATACCGCGTTTCCGGCCACGGCTTCCTCGCGCCCGGTGAGGAACAGCGACGAGGGGTTGGGAACTTCCTCCAGCCCGTGCCCGGCCATCGCGAAAACGCCGATCTCGTCGACCGCGCCGAAGCGGTTCTTGAGCGCGCGAAGGATGCGGTACTGGTGGCTGCGCTCGCCCTCGAAACTCATCACCACGTCGACCATGTGCTCGAGCACGCGCGGGCCGGCGATGGTGCCATCCTTGGTCACGTGCCCGACGAGAACCAGCGCGCAGCCGGTTTCCTTGGCGTAGCGGATCAGCTCGAAGGCGCAGCCGCGCACCTGGCTGACGGTGCCGGGCGCGCCTTCGATGGTGTCGGAATGCATCGTCTGGATCGAATCGATGACGAGCAGGTCGGGCGTGCGGCCCTGCCCGAGCGTCGTCAGGATGTCGCGCACCGAGGTCACCGACGCGAGCCGGATCGGCGCGGCGGCATGGCCGAGCCGCGCGGCCCGCAAGCGCACCTGCCCGGCCGCTTCCTCGCCGCTGACGTAGACGACATCGGCGCCCCCGCCTGCCAGCCTAGCGCAGGCCTGCAGCAGCAGCGTCGACTTGCCGATGCCCGGGTCGCCGCCCATCAGGACAGCCGCTCCCGGCACCAGTCCGCCGCCCAGCGCGCGGTCGAATTCGGCGAGCCCGGTCGAGCGCCGCTGCAGCGCTTCACCGGGCGCATCGAGCTTGGTGAACTCCACCGGCCGGCCGCCGCTCGACAGGTCGTGCTTCAGCGAAAAAACGCTCGCCGGCGTGTCCTCGACCAGCGTGTTCCACTCGGCGCAATCGCCGCATTGCCCCTGCCAACGGTGCGACACCGCCCCGCAGGCCTGGCAGACATAGCGGCGCTTGGTCTTGGACATGGCTCGACCTAGCCGGAACAAAGTGTGAACGCAAGCCCCGCGAAGCTTACGCGGGGGTGGCCCGCGCGACTGACCGCGCCTTACGCGCCGAAGGCGCCCTTCAGCTTTTCGAAGAAGCCGCGGCTTTCAGGGCATTCGTCGCCGGTCTCGGTATCGCGGAACCTCTCGAGGATCGCGCGCTGCTCCTTGCTGAGCTTCGTCGGCGTCTCGACGGTAACCTCGATGACGAGGTCGCCCCGTCCGCGGCCCTGCAGCACCGGCATGCCGGCGCCGCGCTTGCGCAGTTGCTTGCCGGACTGGATCCCCGCGGGGATGGCGATCGCATGGGTCTCGCCGTCGACGCCCGGAATCTCGATCGTCGCGCCGAGCGCGGCCGTGGTGAAGCTGACGGGTATGCGCGTCAGCAACGTCGTCCCCTCGCGCTCGAAAACCGGGTGCGGGCGGACGTGAACGAAAATGTAAAGATCGCCCGCCGGCGCGCCTTGCGGCCCGGCCTCGCCTTTGCCTGCGAGCCGGATGCGCGTGCCGGTGTCGACGCCCGGCGGAATCTCGACCGCGAGCGACTGGACCTTGTCGACCCGGCCCTCGCCGCGGCACTCGCGGCACGGCTGCTCGATCACCTGGCCCCTGCCGCCGCAATTATGGCACGGTCGCTCGACGACGAAGAAGCCCTGCTGCGCGCGGACCTTGCCCTGGCCGTGGCACAAGTTGCAGGTGCGGGTGCCGGTGCCCGGCTCCGCGCCGCTGCCATGGCACGGCTCGCAGGCGACCGAGACCTCGACCTCGATCTGCGTGCTCTTGCCGTAGAACGCCTCCTCGAGCCCGATCTGCAGGTCATAGCGCAAGTCGGCCCCGCGGCGCGGGCGCTGCCGCGCGCCGCCGCCGAAAGCATTGCCGAAGATCGTCTCGAAAATGTCGCCGAGATCGGCGAAGTCCGCGCCCGGGCCGCCGTTGAAGCCGCCGCCGTTCTGGAACGCGGCATGGCCGTAGCGGTCGTAAGCCGCGCGCTTCTGCGGATCCTTGAGGCAGTCGTAGGCGGCGTTCACCGCCTTGAACTTGGCCTCGTTCTCCTTGCACCCGCCGTTGCGGTCAGGATGATACTCCATCGCGAGCTTGCGGTACGCGGCCTTGATCGCCGCGCTGTCCGCGTCCCGGCTCACTCCCAGGGTTTCGTAAAAATCGGCTTCCATCGCAGGCATTTAAGTAGACCCCGCCCAAACCTTAACCGCCACCGGAGCGAATTGCACCAGTGGCGGCATCGGTTTTCATCAGCGATCAGCCTTTGTTGTCTTCGTCGACTTCGGAAAACTC
>DATJHD010000320.1:0-12167 GCA_035494275.1 Croceibacterium sp. | reverse complement strand
GAAGGGCCTCAAGGTCCTCCAGGACAGCCAGGTCAAGATTATCCAGCAGAAGCTGGCGCAGGCCGGCATCCGCAACAAGGAATACGCGGTCATCGTCATCTTCCTGCGGATGATCCTGCCGATCGTGCTCGGTTTCGTCGCAGTGGTGGCGATCTACTGGCTGAACATGTTCCCGACGTGGGGCAGCTTCAAGCGCTTCATGGCTTTCGCGGCGCTCGTCATTGTCGGGTACAAGGGGCCCGAACTGTTCCTCAAGAACCGGGCCAACAAGCGCACCCATGCGATTCGCAAGGGCTTGCCCGACGCGCTCGACCTGCTGGTCATCTGCGCCGAGGCGGGCCTGACGGTGGACGCCGCGTTCAACCGCGTCGCGAGGGAACTGGGCCGCGCCTATCCCGAGCTCGGCGATGAGTTCGCGCTCACCGCCATCGAGCTGTCGTTCCTCACCGAGCGCCGCCAGGCGTTCGAGAACCTCGCCTATCGCGTCGATCTCGACGCCGTGCGCGGCGTGGTCACCACCATGATCCAGACCGAGCGTTACGGTACCCCGCTCGCCTCCGCTCTGCGCGTGCTTTCGGCGGAGTTCCGCAACGAGCGCATGATGCGCGCCGAGGAGAAGGCCGCGCGGCTGCCTGCGATCATGACCGTGCCACTGATCCTGTTCATCCTGCCGGTGCTGTTCATAGTCATTCTCGGCCCGGCGGCCTGTTCCATCGCCGACGCGTTCTCCGGCGGGATCGGGCACAAGCACTGAGCCAAGGGGCGGCCAAGGCCGGGGGGACCCCCTGATGGAGCCCCCGCAGGTTCGCGCCTGCGGGGGCTTTCGTTTTCACCTTACCCCGAAATTCTCGCTGTCGATGCCGTCCGCGTCGAGATCCTTGACCTCGTCGCGCACCCGGCCGAGCAGCGCGCGGAACGCCTCGACCTCGTCGTCGCTGAAGTTGGCGAACAGTCGCCGTTCCATCTCCAGCGCGAGCGGCATGATCTGGCCGTGCATCGCCTTTCCGGCCGATGTCAGCTCGAGCAGGTGCGAGCGCCCGTCCTGCGCGTTCGGCTTGCGCACCGCCAGCCCGCGATCTTCGAGCACCTTGCACGCGCGGTTGACCGCCACCTTGTCCATGATCGTCATGGTGGTGAGTTCGCGCTGGGTGTGCGGACCGGAATCGCCGAGCACCGCCATCACCCGCCATTCGGGCACGGAGAGGCCCCAGCGGATGCGGTATTCTTGCGCAATCCGCTGGCTGACGGCGTTCGAGGTCACCGACAACCGGTAAGGCAGGAACTCGGCAAGGCGGTTGCTTTGTTTCATCGCAAACTAGTTTGTTGCATTTTTCACCACATTTGCAAGCGTCACGCATTGCGCTGGCGCAATCTCCGGGCGAACCCTTCCCGCACCAGGCGGCCCATGACCGCGTCGAGCCGGGCCACATCGTGCGCGCGCCACGCGCTGCGCGGTGTGACCAGCGCGGCATCGAGCGCGGTGTCGATCGGGCTCGCCTCGCGCTCCTCGGGCAAGGCCTTGGCGAGCTCGGCGAGCGCCCGCCGCGCCGTTTCGGCATTTTCCCGCATGACCTTGAGGATCTCGGCCACATCGACACCCGCCTCGGCCTTGCGCCAGGCGTCGTAGTCGGTGACGAGGCCAAGCAACGCGTAAGGCAACTCGGCCTCGCGGGCGAGGCGCGCTTCGGGCATCGCGGTCATGCCGATCACGTCGGCGCCCCACGAGCGATAGAGCAGGCTCTCCGCGCGGGTCGAGAATTGCGGTCCCTCGATGGCGACGTAAGTGCCTGCGCGATGCACCGTTGCCTTGGCCCTCTTCGCCGCGTCGGCCGCGAACCTGGCGAGGCGCGGGCACACCGGGTCGGCCAGTCCGACGTGGGCGACGATGCCTTCGCCGAAAAAGCTTCGCTCGCGCCCCTCGGTGCGGTCGATGAACTGGTCGACGGCGACGAACGTGCCGGGCTTCAAGTCTTCCTTCAGCGACCCGACCGCCGAGATGGCCAGCACATCGGTAACCCCGCAGCGCTTCAGCGCGTCGATGTTGGCGCGATAATTGACGTGGCTCGGTGAGAACCTGTGCCCTTCCCCATGGCGCGCGATGAAACTGACGCGAACCTGCCCGATGTGCCCCAGCGTGACCGGCGACGACGGCTCGCCGAATGCGCTGCCGACAGCAATCTGCTGTGCATCTTCCAGCCCGGCGAGCTGGTACAGCCCGGAGCCGCCGATGACGCCGATGTGCCAGCCGGCCAAGCGAGCGTCTTACTTGGGAGGCATGCGGATCGCGCCATCGAGCCGCACGCTCTCGCCGTTGAAGTAGCCGGTCTCGAGCATGAACATGACCAGCCCGGCATACTCATCCGGCTTGCCGAGCCGCTTGGGGAACGGCACCGCCGCGGCAAGCGATTCCTGCGCCTTCTCGGGCAGTCCCGCGAGCAGCGGTGTGGCGAAGATGCCCGGCTGGATCGCGTTGATGCGGATGCCTTCCTGCATGAAGTCGCGCGCGATCGGCAGCGTCATGCCCATGACCGCGGCTTTCGAGGCTGCGTAGGCGACCTGCCCGATTTGCCCGTCCTCGGCAGCGACGGAGGAAGTGACGACCATCGCCCCCCGCTCGCAGTCCTCGAGCCCATCGAGAGTCATCATCCCGGTGGCCGCCTTGGCGACGCACTGGAACGTGCCCAAAAGGTTCACGCGGATCGTCTTCATGAACTGCTCGACCGGAAAATGGCTGATCTCACCGGTTTCGCGATCGCGCTTCACGGTCTTGCCGATCGTGCCGATGCCGGCGCAGCACACCAGCACCCGCTCCTGCCCATGCGCGGAGCGCGCCCTGGCAAATCCGGCGTCCACCGAGGCCTCGTCCGAAACGTCAACCTTGCAGTAAATTCCGCCGATGGCCTGCGCGACCGATCCCCCGCGCTCCTCGTTGAGATCGAAGATCGCGACCTTTGCGCCCTTGGCGGCCAGCGCCCGCGCGCTCGCCTCACCGAGCCCCGAGGCTCCTCCGGTAACGACGGCGGCGATGGATTGGTCAATTTTCACGGGCGTCTCCTTGTCTTGCGGCGCCGCTTAGCTGCTCGCGCAAAATTCGTCATCTCCCAAAGCGTGCCGACCCGGCTTGACGCCAGGGTAACATGTCACCCGGTCATCCTCTCGCAAACCCGTGAAGCCCACCCGTTTCCGCGATCGCCGAGCGCAAGGGTGACGCTTTTTGAGGCGCGCGGGACAAGCCGGTTACTCGGCTGCCTATCGACGGGATATCCCAATCGGGGCCGCGCGCTTCGGGCTTCGTCGTCGTGCCCTCAAGCCTGTGGCGAGCTTTCTTCGGGGTCGCAGGCAACAGGGTAAAGCATCATCGCTCATTCCCGCGATTGCCCCGGACGAGTTGACGAACCGAACAATTCTTGCGTGCCGAAACCCAGCCAATGGGCGCTGCGACGTGCCTTGCCGCCGATCTGTTTTCCTTCTTGGCGAGGCGCGCCAGCTGTCATAAATCGTCACCGGGAAGACAAGCGGGGAGTGGCATGAAAGTAAGCAAGTCCGGCCTGGTTGCGGGCGCTACCTTGATCGCATGCTGGATCGCGGCGTCGGCCATCGCGGCGCCGAAGCAACCGGATGCCGCGGCGATCGTCGCGGACTCGACGCGGCCCGAGGCGGACCGGGCGCTCGATGCCGAACGCCATCCGGCTGAGCTGCTTTCCCTCCTGCACATCCGCAAGGGCGCGACCGTGGCCGACGTCTGGCCCGGCGATTACTGGGACCGGCTGTTCGCCGACGCGGTGGGCCCGAATGGCAAGGTCTATGCTGTCCACCTGATCGAAGCCGACGCAGGCGAGCATCATCCCACGCCCCCCGACGGCTCGATGCCGCTGGCGGATCATCCGAACGTCATCTCGGTGGCGGCGCACACCAATACCTTCGCCCTGCCGGCCAAGGCGGACGTGATCTGGATGCGGCAGAACTACCACGACCTTTACGACAAGTTCGTCGGCCCGGCCGACGTGCCGGCCTTCAACAAGGGCGTCTACAACGCCCTCAAGCCGGGTGGCCGTTTCGTCATCATCGATCATTCCGCGGTCGACGGCTCTAAGCTCGAGGCGACCGAGAAGCTGCATCGGATCGACGCGGCCGTGGTCAAGGCGGACATGGCGGCCGCGGGCTTCAAGTTCGTCGGCGAGAGCAACGTCCTGCGCAACCCCTCCGACGACCGCACGCTGCTGGTCTTCAATCCGAAGGTGAGAGGCCGCACGGACCAGTTCGTCTACGTCTTCCGGAGGCCATGATCGAGGAGGGCGGCCTCCTAACTTTCGATAGGCGCAAAGGTAGACTCTGGAGAGATTCCTGAAGGGATTCAGCGCCATTAAGCTTGCACGCGCCAAGCGGAACTGTGTGAATCCAACGCTCTGGTCGGGGGCCGGTCCATGAAACCTATGCTGAAACGCGCCTTACATGTGGTGCCGGCAGTGAGCCTGGCGCTCGCGGTTGCCGCTCCTCTTCGGGCCGCGGAGGGGCCGGCCAATCCGCAGCTGCAAGCGCAGCTGCTGAAGCTGGGCGACGGCGAATTCGCCAGCTACTATGCTTACGGTGCCGGGCCGCTCTGGATCGCTCCCGATGGCTCACTCAACCCGGCGGCCAACGAGCTGCTGCAGCTCATGCAAACGGCGGACGACGACGGGCTCGATCCCTCCTCCTTCAATGTCGAGCAGATCCAGGCTGACGTGCAGAGGATGGTGGCCGATTCATCACCAGCGGCGCTCGCCCAGGCCGAGCTGTCGCTGTCCCGCGCCTTCGTCGCCTACTCCACCGCGCTGCGGCGCCCGGGCGAACCGCAAATGGCCTATGAGCACAACTACCTCCGGCCGGGCGCTCGCGGCACTTACAGCGTCCTCGCCGAAGCGGCAAAGGCGCCTTCGCTGAGCGAATACATTCAAGGCATGAAGTGGATGCATCCGCTTTATGCACCGCTCCGCCGCGCCGCGATCGCAGCGCGCGGGACTTCTCCGCGCGAGCGCGCCGTTGCGGTTGCCAATCTCGCGCGAATTCGGGCCATCCCGCCTCAGCCAGGGGGCCGCCACATCGTGGTCGACAGTGGCGAGGCGCGCCTGTGGATGTACGACGGCGACGTCGCCGTCGATTCGATGCGGGTGATCGTCGGCAAGCACGATTTGCAGACCCCGATCATGGCGGGTTACGTGCGCTTTGCCATTCTCAATCCCTACTGGAATGTGCCCGACAACCTGATCCGCAAGACCATCGCGCCGAACGTCCTGGCCCAGGGGGTGAGATACCTCAAGACGCGCGGCTACGAGGTGCTGTCAGGCTGGGAGGAGGACGCGGTGCCGGTCGATCCCTCGACAATCGACTGGAAGGCGGCAAAGGCCGGCAAGCTCAACCTTCACGTTCGGCAGCGCCCCGGCGCTACGAATTCGATGGGCAGGGTGAAGTACGAGTTCCCCAATGCGGACGGGATCTATCTCCACGACACGCCTGACAAGTCGCTGATGCTGAAGGCTGATCGCCATCTCAGCAACGGCTGCGTGCGCCTCGAGGATGCGCAGCGCCTCGGAAAATGGCTGATGGGCGCGCCACTCGAAACGCCGTCGGGCAAGCCGGAGCAGAAGGTGGACCTGCCCAAGCCGGTGCCGATCTACATCACCTACCTGACCGCACGCGCCGAGGGCGACGGATTGGCGGCGGGGCCGGACCCATACGGCCTCGACGGCGTCCAGTTGGCCGCGCTCGCGACAAACGGCGGCTAGCCCGTTCCCATCACCCTCGCGAGCGCTCTCGCTCGCCTTGCAGCGCCACCGCGCGCGAACGCAGCAGGTCACGGCGAGCGACGATGCCCGCGATCCGGCCGTCTTCCGGGTTCACCACGCAAACGCGCCCAGAGTTCTCGGCGATCATCAGGTTGGCGATGGCGTCGGACGGCGTGTCGAGGGTGACCATCGGCAGCGAGACGTCGGACAGGGTCTCGCGCAGCGTCCCGACGAGCGCTTCGGGGTCCTGCCGCCACTTGAGCGCGTCGGCGCGCGAGACCAGGGCGACGGGATGCAGGTCCTCGTCGACCACCGGATAGCTGCGGTGCCTCGCCTCGCGCTCGAAGAACACCAGCGCCTCGGCCACCGGAAGGTCGGCGGGGAGCGTGACAGGATCGGCGGTCATCACGTCGCGCGCGAGGCTGAGGGCCAGCGGATCGACGGTGAATTCCTGGCTGATGTGGCGCCCACGGCGGCTTATCTTCTCGGTCAGGATCGAGCGCCTGAGCAGGAGCACCGCCAGCGCGAAAGCGGTGCCAGAGCCGACCAGCGCGTGCGGCAGCGCGTCGAAGCGCCCGGTGAGCTCGGCGACGAACAGCGCACTGGTGAGCGGCGCACGCATCGAGGCGCTCATCATGCCTGCCATGCCGATCATTGCCCAGGCGCCGCTGCCCCCTGGAAGCCACAGGCCGACGACCGCCCCCGCCGCGCCACCAATGATGAGAAGCGGCGCAAGGATGCCGCCCGAAGTGCCAGAGCCGAGCGCGGCGAGCCAGACGATCGCCTTGACCACCAGAATCAGCAGCATCGCGTCGAGCAGCAGCGAGCCGTTCACCAGCGCGTTGATGGTGTCGTAACCCGCGCCGAGCACGCGCGGCTCGACCAGACCGCCGAGGCCGACGACGACAGAGCCGATCGCCGGCCACCACATCCAGTGCACCGGCAGGCGGTGGAAGCCGTCCTCGATCAGGTACAGCGCCTTGGAAATGAGGCACGCCAGCAGGCCCGAGAGCGCACCAACGCCGACGGCGATGGCGAGGCTGAGCGCCGACGCGTCCAAATGCCAACCGGCGGGAAACAGCGGCCCGGAGCCGACCAGCAGCGGGCGCCAGGCGAAGGCGACGATCACGCTCGTCACCACCGGGACGAAGCTACGCGGCTTCCATTCGAACAGCAGCACCTCGACCGCCAGGAGCACGGCGGCGAAGGGCGTTCCGAAGATCGCCGTCATGCCCGCCGCCGCGCCGGCGACGAGCAGCGTCTTGCGCTCGGCGGCACTGAGCTGGAAGCGCTGGGCGAACAGCGAGCCTATGGCTCCGCCGGTCATGATGATCGGACCCTCGGCGCCGAACGGTCCGCCGCTGCCGATCGAGATCGCCGATGAGATCGGCTTCAGCACGGCGACCTTCAGGCTCAGCTTGCTCTCGCCGTAGAGGATCGCCTCAATCGCTTCGGGGATGCCGTGGCCGCGGATCTTGTCCGAGCCGTAACGCGCCATCACGCCGATGATGAGGCTTCCGGCAACCGGGATCAGCACGGTCAGCGGCCCTGTCGCTGCCCCGCCGGGCGAAGTCATCGCCCATGACCAGCGGTGATACCACAGCCCATTTGTGACAAGGCCGATGAGGTGTAGCAGCACCCACGCGGACAGCGCGCCGCCGGTGCCGGTCGCCACAGCCATGAGCGAGAGCAGCACCATGCGGATGTCGGCGTTGTGGTCGGCGAGGCGCGGCCGGTTGGGCGCGCCCGGAAGCGCGCCCTGCCCTGCGACCCGGGCGGGAACAGTTGCGTTGCGATTCATTTGCCGCGCAACTATGTCGGGATACGACATAAAACAAGAGAGGGAGTCAATGCCCAAGCTGAGCGACGGTGATTACGCGACCCTCGCCGGGTTTCGCTACGAGCTGCGAAAGTTCGTCCGCTATTCGGAACGCGCCGCGGGCGAAGCCGGCCTGACCCCGCGCCAGCACCAGGCGCTGCTGGCGATCCGCGCCGGGCCGGACAACGCGCTCAACGTCGGCGAACTGGCCGAGCGGCTGTTCCTTCGCCCGCACAGCGCCTCCGAGCTGGTCCACAGGATGGTCGAGCAGGACCTGCTGCGGCGCGAAGCCCGCGACGAGGACAAGCGCCAGGTCACCCTGCGGCTCAGCGAACACGGCGAGGCCGTGCTCGAATACCTCTCGCAAAGCCACCGCGCCGAGCTTCGTCGCCTGCGACCGATGCTGCAGGAGTTGCTGGCGGGCTTGGGCTGACATTCCTTCTCCGTCCGCTAGAATGCCGCCATGGCAATGGGACGGGCGAAACTGGCGATCGGCCAGGGGCTTAGCGTGTGGGTACTCGAAGCGCCGGGTGGTTTTGGCGACCCTCAGTTTCACCGCCATCACGCGATCCAGATCACCGTGTCGCTCGAGGGCAGCCTGATGCTCGCAACCGAGCATGGGAGGATCGCCGGGCCGGCGGTAGCCGTAGCAGCGGATGCGAGGCATCGTTTCGAAGCCGATGGGCTTATGGTCTTCGTATTCGTCGAGCCGGAAAGCCGAGCCGGACGGGCGCTCACTTCGGCCCTATTCGGCGAGGCCTCACTTGCCCACCTCGATGCTCCCATGCTGCGGGCAGCGCTCGAACCGCTCTGCGCAACCTTTGAAGCGGGGCTCGGAACCGACGCATTGTTGCGCGCCGGCGGCCATGCCCTCGCGGTCCTCGTTCCAGCCGAGGGGGCGCCCCTGCCCGATCCCCGAGTGCGCAAGATCATCGACCAGGCCACGGCCAACCTCAACCAGCCGCTCGATCTCGCCGCGGCCGCCGCGGGCGTTTATCTCTCGCCCAGCCGCCTGAGACACTTGTTCGTCGAGCAGACGGGCCTCGCTTTCAAGACTTATGTTCTCTGGCTACGGCTTGTTCGCGCGCTTCAGGTCTATTCCGAGGGCCGCAATCTGACCGAGGCATCGCACGCAGCGGGATTCGCGGACTCGGCGCATTTCAGCCGCATCTTCCGGCGCACCTTCGGCCTACCGGCGACGACGCTGACGCGACTTTAGCCGTTACGTTCAAGCCCCGATCCGCCAGCGCGCCTACTTGGGGCTTCCCGAACAACGAGGAGTATCACCATGACCAACCGTGAAGACGAAGCCCGCCGCTGCTCGACCACCTGCTCCTGCACCGATTGCATGTGCGGTTCCGACTGCCGTTGCGGTCAGCAGAACTGAGTTTGCGCCAGAAAAGCCGGGAGCGCGCCGAGCGTCGGCCGCTCCCGGTCTTTGCGCCGAGGCAATGCAGCCTTCATGATTACTCCGTATGACCTCGGCCAAAGCACGGATATCCAGGAACATCACTTCATCGAAACGGCAGCCGCGCTATCATGGGCACCTCGGCTCAAAGGTGGGCTATGCCGTCAGCCGAAACTGTCCAGCCCGCGGTCGTCGAACAACGCTCCCGTGTGCCGCAATGCGCGGTAACCGACGAGCTCGGCGGCATCTTGCGCACGGTGCGGGATCGATGCCCCAGCGACGCGCGCATTAGCTTCGATTTCGACGGACGGCTGCGGCTCCATGTCGATGTGCGCACCGCGGACCAGGTCTCCAATGTGGAGAGCGCGCTGGCCGGAACCAGGGCAGGGATGTTCCACAGCTTCACTCGCGGCAAGACGCCTCACCACCCGTTCTTACCGCAGATTGTCCACCGTCATCGACGCCCGATCCGTCCCTCGAGGAATACGACAGTCGAACGCTAGTGCCGCTTGGTCGATGCGCCCTTGCGGCGCTCGAATGCTGGCACTCAGACCTTACCCGAAACGAAAACCCGGCTTGACCGGGCTTCGACGAGGGGGACGACCGAGGTGAAGCCGGATCGAGGCATGAGGACCAGCCGTCGCGAGTTCATCGAGCTTTCGGCGGCGCTTGGGGCAACGTTGGCGTGGGCGGGGCCGGCCAGCGCTGCATCGAGCCGATGGCGCGAAGCGCGCGAACGTTTCCCTCAGGGCGTGGCTTCCGGGGAGCCCGACGACAAGAGCGTCATCCTGTGGACCCGGCGCCCGTTCGACAACGGCACCTCGCACACCCTCGATCTCGAAGTCGCGGAAGACGCTAGCTTTCGCCGCGTCGTGGCGCGCGCGACGGCGCCCGTGTCGGCGGAATCGGATTGGACGGCTCGCGCGCTGGTCGCCGGCCTCAAGCCCTCCCGATTCTACTGGTACCGCTTCACCGACGCGGACGGCAACGGCAGCCGCGTCGGCCGGACGAGGACCGCCCCTGCCCCCAACGATCCTCGTCCGGTGAATTTCGCCTTCGTCAGCTGCCAGGATGTCAACGAAGGCACGCTCAACGCCTACCGCCGGATGATCTTCGAGGACGAGCGAGCCGCGCCGGCCGACCAGCTCGAGTTCGTCCTCCATCTCGGCGACTTCATCTATGAGGTCGTCGAGTATCCCGAGGAAGCAAAGACCCGCTACGACCGCACGATCTACGAGGTCGCACGCATTCCCGACGGCCGCAAGGTCGGCAAGTTCCATATCCCGCTGACGGTCGAGGGCTACCGGGCGGTCTACAAGGGCTACCTCGCCGATCCCGACCTGCAGGACACCCGCGCGCGCTGGCCGCTCGTGTGCATCTGGGACAACCACGAGTTCTCGTGGATGGGCCGGCAGAGCGTCGTGAAGAACCCCGCGTGGGAGATTCCCGGCCAGAGCGTCAAAGTCGCCGCCAACCAGGCGTGGTTCGAATACATTCCGGCGCGCGTCACCGCGCCCAGTGGCTCGCTCGACCGCTTCGGCCCGCCGAAGGTCGAGAACGTCAAGATCGAGACCTGGGACGACAACGGCCTCGGCATCGAGCCCAACAACCTGATCGCGATCAACAGCCTCAGGCCTACCGCACCTTCCGCTTCGGCCCTCACCTCGACCTCATCATCACCGACGAGCGCAGCTATCGCGGCCCGGACGCGTTCAGCGATCCCTCGCTTGGCCAGCTCGGCGGCGAGGAATTCATCAACATGTTCCCCGAGCGCCAGATGCGGGTGCTCGACGGCGGCCGGGCGTTCAACGGCGGGAACCCGCCGGCGGAAATCCGCTTCGGCGACAAGCACGTCCCCAATCCGCAAAGGAACACCGCGCCGCAAACCATCCTCGGCGCCGAGCAGAAGGCGTGGTTCAAGGACCAGCTGCGCAGCTCTAGGGCCACCTGGAAGATCTGGGCCAGCTCGCAAGGCGCGATCGACCAGCGGGCCGATCCGCAGAACCTGCCGCCGGGCCTGACCAAGGAGGCCTGGCCCGCCGACGCGGGCTACGCCTGCCTCGGAGGCGCCGATTTCGGCGCGACGTATACCGAGCGGGCGGAGATCTACGACCTCGTCCGCGAGGCCAGCGTCACCGGCTTCGCGATCGTCGCCGGCGACCTTCACAGCTTCTGGGCCGGCTATGCCACCAAGGACCTGCCGCCGGGCAAGTTCGAGCCGGTGGGCTTGAGCTTCATCGGCGGCTCGCTGGCGAGCGCCGGGCCGATGGAGGGCATGGAATACAACCTGCCCAAGGACGCCGCGCTGCGCCCGCTCTTCCTCGCTGACCGGCCCGGGGGCGGCAAGCCGGCATGGACGTTCAACATGCTGCTGAAGCATGGCGTGCGCTCATGTCTCGAATACGCAAGGAGCTTCGACCTCGAGCGCGCCCGCGCGCTGTCCAATCCCGACAACGCCCCGCACCTCGAATTCGTCGACCTCGGGGGGCACGGCTACGCCAAGGTGCGCCTGAGCGAGCGCGAGATGCGCACCGAATTTGTGTGCATCCCGCGCCCGATCGCCCGCAGCGGCCGGCCCGACGGCGGTCCCTTACGCTACCGCGTCGCGCTCACCGCGGAGCTTTGGCAACCGGGGGAGCGGCCGCGGCTCCGGCAGCAAGTTCTCGAGGGTGATCCGGGCCTGGCGATCTGACGCACGGGCATCGCAAGCGGATTTCCCGCAAGCGCTAAAATACGAGAATTGTTACAATTCAGTACAACTTATCTCGGCGCGCGCTTGGGACAGGGCTTGGCGAATCGCTCTCTGCGTTGCACAGTTATTGCCAAATACAAAAATGCCGGGACTCGCGGTCCCGGTGGAGGGGTCAATATCATGCGCATGCCGTCTCGCCTGGTGCTGTTGAGTGTGCTGCTTCCCGGGTCTCTGCTGCTCGGCGCGGAGGTCGCGGCCGAAGCCCCGGACTCTCACGCCCACATGGACATGCCGGCGAAGGCATCGTCCCCGGGGCACGCGTCGCGCTGGTCCGATCCCAAGTCCTGGCCCGACGGCAAGGTGCCGGGCGCAGGCGATGCGGTGACGATCGCCAAGGACAAGGCGATCGTCCTCGACGTCACCCCGCCGGCGCTGCGCAGCCTGACGATCAACGGCAAGCTCAGCTTTGCGAACGACCGCGACCTC
>DATJHD010000319.1:0-5513 GCA_035494275.1 Croceibacterium sp. | reverse complement strand
CAATGACCTTCAACTTCTGGCTCAACAACCTGCTGACTTATCGCGACCAGAGGCTCACTGGCTTGCGCGCGTTCTGTTTCGGCTGGGGCAAGTTCTGCCTGACTTGCGCGGTCGGCGCCTTCGCCAATGTCGCCGTTGCCGCGATGCTCAACGACAATGGCGTCCACTGGTACGCGGCCGCGATCATCGGCGTTACCGTCGCCTCGGTGTGGAACTACGCCTTGTCGAGCAAGTTTGTCTGGGGGCGGTTCAAGTAAGCCGCTGGGAAGGTTGCGCAGGGCGGGGCAGTCGGTAAGAAAGTGACATTGCCGATTTCGAAAGTTTCCCCGCGATGCGCCTTCTCCGCTACGTCCTGCCGCTTGCGACGCTGCTGCCCGTTGCCGCATTGGCCCAGGACGTGATCGAGGATCCCTACATCTGGCTCGAGCAGAAGGATTCGCCACGCGCGATGGCCTGGGTCGAGCAGCACAACCAGCGCGCGCTCAAGGACCTCAGCGGCGATCCGCTGTATCAGGGCTTTTATGACGAGGCGCTAAAGATCGCGACGTCGGAAGACCGCATTCCGATGCCGGCCTTCCGCAACGGCGGGATCTTCAACTTCTGGCAGGACGGGGATCACTTGCGTGGCCTGTGGCGCCGCACCACGGCGGCCGACTACCGCTCCGCTAACCCGCGCTGGAAGACGGTGCTCGACGTCGACGCGCTCGGCAAGGCCGAGGGGAAGAGCTGGGTCTGGAAAGGCGCCACGTGCCTCAAGCCGGAGGAACGGCTGTGCATGGTCGCCCTGTCGGACGGCGGAGAAGACGCGACCGAAGCTCGCGAGTTCGACCTTGCCACCAACAGCTTCGTAAAGGGCGGCTTCTTCCTGCCGCGCAGCCAGCAAAGCTACGATTGGGAGGACGCGAACCACCTCCTCGTGTCGACGAACTGGACCGGGGACGACCTGACCAAGTCCGGTTACCCCTATATCGTCAAGCGCATGACGCGTGGGCAGCCGCCCGGCAAGGCGGTTGAAGTCTTCCGCGGCTACAAGGAGGACGCCGCGGTGTTCCCCAATGTGCTGCGTGACGCAAGCGGCGACACGCTGACGCTCATCCTGCGCATGAAGGACTTCTTCCACACCGAGACGTTCGTTCTCGACGGCGATACCGTGACCAAGCTGGCGATCCCCGAGAAGGCCTCGGTCGCAGCCCTGGTAGGCGGCAGGGCCATCGTTTCGCTCGAAGAGGACTGGGTCGTCGACGCGCGGACGTTCACCGCCGGCTCGGTCGTCGCGCTCGATCTCGCCGGGCTCAAGAAGGATCCCGGCAAGCTGTCGCCCGAGCTGGTGTGGCAGCCTGGCCCTCGCGACGCGCTCGACGCAATTGCTGCGACCAAGGACCGGCTGCTGTTGTCCACGCTCAGCAACGTGAACGGACGGATATTCTCGGTCGTGCCGCGGCCGGAGGGTGGATGGACCCGCCAGCAGATCGACTTGCCGGACAACCTGACCCTCGGCGTCGCGGCGGCCGACGACTCCAGCAACCGCGTGTTCCTCACCGCCGAGGGGTTCCTGACGCCCGATACGCTCTATGCCGACGACGTCGCCGACGGCGGCGCTCCGACACCGCTGAAACATGCGCCGACCTGGTTCGACGCCTCGCGCGACGTGGTCGAGCAGCTCGATGCGACCTCGATCGACGGGACGAAGGTTCCCTACTTCGTCGTGCACCGCAAGGACATGAAGCGTGACGGTTCGACGCCGACGCTGATGACCGCCTACGGCGGCTTTCAGGTCAGCGAGACGCCGTACTACTCGGGTACGATCGGCAAGCTGTGGCTCGAGCGCGGCGGCGCCTTCGTGCTCGCCAATATCCGCGGCGGGGGCGAGTTCGGCCCGGCCTGGCACGAGGCGGCGCTCAAGACCAGGCGGCAGTTCGCCTACGACGATTTCGCGGCGGTGGCCAAGGACCTCCAGACGCGCGGGATCACGTCCCCGCGGCGGCTCGGCATCTACGGCGGTTCGAACGGCGGCCTGTTGATGGGCGTCGAGATGATCCAGCATCCCGAGCTCTACAACGCGATCATGATCCAAGTGCCGCTGCTCGACATGATTCGCATCGCCCACATCGCGCGCGGCGCCTCATGGCAAGGCGAATACGGCGATGTCGACGCGGACCAGGACGTCAAAGCGTTCTGGCAGCGGGTTTCCCCGTACCAGAACCTCAAGCGCGGCGGCCACTACCCCGAGCCGTACATCTTCACGACGACCAAGGACGATCGCACCGGCCCGCAGCACGCCCGCAAGTTCGCCGCTCGAATGGAGGAATACGGCTTGCCGTTCTACTACTACGAGAACACCGAGGGCGGCCACGGCTCGGGCGCCGACGCCAGGCAATCGGCGATCATGACTGCGCAGATGATGGTCTATTTTACCCGCAAGCTGATGGATTGAAACCCGCCCCCGTCGCCAGACCTTGCGCATCCGTGTTTCTGTATTATATCTGTAATACAGTAACGGCTGTCGCAAGGAGCAGGCCATGTTGCATTCGCTATTCTGGATCCTCGTCGTCGGGCTCGACATCTTCGCGATCTACAACGTCTGGAAGAACACCAAGTCGGACGCCGTGAAGATCGGCTGGCTGGTTGGAATCGTGATCTTCCCGATCCTCGGCTTCCTCGTGTGGCTGTTCGCCGGTCCCAAGGATCAGAAGCGGCTGCCGCGTTTCTAGCGCCAGCTGTCGATCAGCATCCAGTGGTTGAACGATTGCGGTCCGGCAAGCGGCGCCGCGCTGATGATCGGCCAGAACCACACGAACACCGCCATGCTGCCGGCGAGGACGAGCAGCGGGATGAGCTTTCGCCCGTTCTTCCACCACTCGGCGAGCGCGAGCGCCAGCGCCGCGAGCATGAAACAGCTTGGCAGCAGGTAATGATAGTAGAACTGCACCGGCTTGGTCGAAGCGATCCAGCTTCCCAGCGCCACCACGTAGAGCACGAACAGCGCTAGCGCGTCGCGCCGACCTTCGCTGAGGCCGTAGACGCCCACCCATACGAGGGCGGCAAGCCCTGCCATCATCGTCAGCGGATTGCCGATCATAATGATGCCCCGCTGGGCGCCATCGACGTTTTCATAAAGGTACCAGATGGCCCGCCAGTCGAAGATCCACTGGTACCAGACACTTTGATAAGGGTGCGGCTTGACCACCTCGTTCTGCAGGTGGAGCATTTGCCGTGTCAGCGACACGAACCCGAGCGGGGCGACGGGGTCGTGCGCGTACAGCATCGCCGGGATGTAGGTCAGCCAGTACGTGACGAGCGGCACCACGCCGAGCCATAGCGCCGCCTCCCACAAGGCGATCCCGGCCACCGGCGCACAGCGCGTCGCGGTCAGGAACCGCCAGCCGGCTTGCTTGATCCTGATGACCGCGAAGGCGACGCCCGGGACCATCGCCAGCGGCACCGCATTCCACTTCGCCGCCATCGCGAGGCCGAAGGCAATGCCCGCCAGCGCCAGGCGCCACCGGCCGGCTTCATTCTCGCGCACGGCAGCGGCAACGGCCCACAAGGCGACCAGCGTCAGGCTGACCATGAACACGTCGAGCATCGCGATGCGGCTCTGGATGAACAGCGGAAACGCGGTGGCGATGAAGATGCCGGTGGCGATCGAAGCGAAACTCGAGTTCGAGGCGAACCACACTGCACGCATCGAGGCGAACAAGCCGAGCGTCCCGAACAGCGCGGGCATGATCCGCCAGCCGAGTGCGTTATCGCCGAAGAGCATCATCCCGAGCGCAATCAGCTCCTTGCCGAGCAGCGGGTGCTCGGCGTTTTCCGGTCGCGCCAAGGTCATGAGCATCCGCGCCGCCGGCACGTAATGCACTTCGTCGAAGTAGAGGTTGTGCGGAATCGTCAGCCGGATGCAGACGATCCCGAAGAACGCCAGCGCGAGCAGCCCGTGCCAGGCAATCGGGTCTTGCTGGTGACGGGGCGCCGGGCTCATCGTTAACGGCTGTTAGAATGGCGTGCCGGGCGGAGCAAGCTCGCGCTTGCCCGCGGGAACGCCTGTGCCTAAAGCCCCGGGCGACATGAAGAAGACCACCGGAACCGACCGTTCGGTCACCTCCAAATGGCGCCCGCAGACACGAGCCGTGCGCGCCGGCACCTGGCGCTCCGAGCAAGGCGAAACCAGCGAGGCGATCTTCCTGACCTCGGGCTATGCCTACGACTCCGCCGAGACGGCCGCCGCGCGCTTCCGCGGCGAAGACCCGGGCATGACCTATTCGCGGCTCCAGAACCCGACGGTGGCGATGCTCGAGGAACGCATAGCGGCGATGGAAGGGGCCGAGGCGTGCCGCGTCCAGTCGAGCGGCATGGCGGCCATGACCGTGGCCTTGCTCTGCCAGCTCAGCCAGGGCGACCATGTTGTCGCCGGGCGGGCCGCGTTCGGCTCGTGCCGCTGGCTGGTCGATCAGCTCATGCCGCGCTTCGGCATATCGTCCACGACGATCGATGCGCGCGACAACCAGGCCTGGGTCGATGCGATCCGGCCCAACACCAAGGTGTTCTTCTTCGAGACCCCGGCGAACCCGACCATGGACATCGTCGACCTCCAGTTCGTCTGCGGCCTGGCGCGCGAGCGGGGCATCACGAGCGTGGTCGACAACGCGTTCGCAACGCCGGCGCTGCAGCGGCCGATGGAGTTCGGCGCCGACGTCGTCGCCTATTCGGCCACGAAGTTGATGGACGGCCAGGGCCGGGTGCTCGCCGGCGCGGTGTGCGGGACGAAGGACTTCATCGCCAACAAGCTCTTGGCGATGCAACGCCACACCGGCCCGAACCTCTCTCCGTTCAACGCCTGGGTGGTGCTCAAGGGACTCGAGACGCTCACTCTTCGCGCGCATCGCCAAAGCGAGAATGCGCTGAAGGTCGGGCGTTTCCTCGAGGGCCGCGTGCCGCGGATCAACTTCCCGGCCCTGCCGAGCCACCCGCAGCACGAGCTGGCGATGCGGCAAATGGATGCCTGCGGGCCGATCTTTTCGTTCGAGGTCGAAGGGCGCGAGCAGGCCTTCGCCGTACTCAATGCGCTCGAGCTCATCGATATCTCGAACAACATCGGCGATGCGCGCTCATTGATGTGCCACAACGCCTCGACGACGCATTACTCGGTCAGCGCCGAGGCTCGCGAGGAGATGGGGGTGTCGGAAGGCATGCTTCGCCTCAACGTGGGCCTCGAGGATCCGCAGGATATCATCGACGACTTGGACCAGGCGCTGGGCAAGGCGGGGCTATGACGTTGAGAGCGGTGGCGAATCTGTCGGGGACAGCTGCGCCCCGTCCACCGCACCCCAATTGCGGCCCATTGGCAAAGCCGTTACCCTCGGCGGCATCATGATAGAAGCGCTCCGCAGCCTGTTCCAGCACACCGCGATCACCGAAGGGGTGTCGGTCCACGTTTCGGTGACCTTCATGCCGGAGCAGTCGCGGATCGAGGCCGGCAAGTGGTTCTGGGTCTACCACATCCGCATCGAGAA
>DATJHD010000318.1:0-5515 GCA_035494275.1 Croceibacterium sp. | reverse complement strand
ATCCTGGCTCATCTTGCCGCCGAGAACGCCTGGTTCGAAGCCAGGATGAAGCCGCACCAGGCGACGGTCGACTTGCTGTTCAGGGAGATGCGCGGGCGGATCAAGGAAGCGGACAGGTCGGTCCCGCAGAAGGACGGCGATTACCTCTACTGGATCGAGTTCGAAGAAGGTGCCGAGTACAAGAAATGGTGGCGCAAGCCGGTCGCCGGCGGGCCCGACGAACTGATCCTCGACGAGCCGGCGCTGGCCGAGGGCAAGGAATACTTCCGGCTCGGGGCCCTTTCGGTAAGCAAGGACGGCAAGCTCCTCGCCTACTCGATCGATGACAACGGCTCTGAACGCTATACGGCCAAGATCAAGGTCCTGGCGACGGGCGAGCATCTGCCGGACGAGATCCCCGGCACGCTGTCGGCGCTGCTGTGGGTCGCCGGCGACAAGGGCCTGGTCTATTCACTCGCCAACGAGAATTGGCGCACCGACAACGCGCGGCTGCATTGGGTGGGGCAGCCTGTCGCCAAGGACGTGGAGCTGTTCCACGAGGTCGACGAAGGCTTTCGCGTGTCCGCTGCGCTGTCTGCGTCCGAGGAGTGGATCGTCATCGGCACGGGCGATCACGAGACCAGCGAGGCCTGGCTGGTCCCCGCCGATGCACCGCTCGATCCGCCCAGGTTGGTGCGGGCGCGCCGGAAGGGCGTGGAGTACGATGTCGATGTACGCCCCGCCGAAAACGGCCCGATCCTGTTCATTCACGCCAACGACACGCACGAGAACTTCCGCCTGGCGACGGCGAAGTTCGACCACCCCGCGGACTGGTCCACCCTCATCGCCGGCTCGGACGAATTCTACCTGACCGGCTTCGAGCTGTTCAAGGACTTCTATGTCGTCGACGGCCGCGTGCGCGGCCTCGATCGGCTGGAAATCCGCTATTACGACGATCCCTCCCGCATCGAGCCGGTCGAGTTCCCGGAAGCCAGCTACACGGCCTCGCTCGGCAACAACCCCGAGTTCGACCAGACCGTGCTGCGCATGAGCTACGAGAGCATGGTCAGCCCGGCTAGCACCTATGATTTCGACGTTGCGAAGCGCGAGTTGAAGCTGCTCAAGGTGCAGGAAATCCCTTCGGGTTACGATCGCGATCTCTACACTACGGAACGGCTGGAAATCACCGCGCGGGACGGCACCTCCATTCCTGTCAGCCTGATGTACCGAAAAGACCGCAAATCACCTGGTCCTTTGCACCTTTATGGTTACGGCGCTTACGGCATCGCCATTCCGCCGGGTTTCTCGACCACGCGGCTTAGCCTCGTCGACCGAGGATTCGCCTATGCCATCGCGCATATCCGTGGCGGCGACGATCTCGGCCGCGCGTGGTACAAGGCCGGCAAGCTCGAACAGCGCACCAACGCCTTCACCGATTTCGTGGACGTCGCGAAAGGCCTGATCGCCAAGGGCTACACCAAGGCCGGGCGGATCAGCATCTCCGGCGGCTCCGCCGGAGGCGAGCTGATGGGCGCGGTGGTGAACTCCGATCCGGAGCTGTGGGGCGCTGTCGTCGCGCACGTGCCGTTCGTCGACGTGCTGGCAACGATGCTCGACGCCTCGCTGCCGCTGACACCGGGTGAATGGCCGGAGTGGGGCAATCCGATCGAGGACCCGAAGGCGTTCGAGCTGATCCGCTCGTACTCGCCGTACGACAATGTCGGCCGCCACGCCTATCCGCCGCTGCTTGTCACCGCGGGGCTGAACGATCCGCGAGTGACCTACTGGGAACCCGCCAAGTGGGTCGCGCGGTTGCGCGAACTCAAGACTGACGACAACGAACTGCTGCTGAAGACCAACATGGGCGCGGGGCACGGCGGCAAGTCGGGCCGGTTCGAAAGCCTCAAGGAAACCGCCGAAGAGTTCGCGTTCATCCTTTGGCAGATGGGCATCGTGCCTTGAGTTCCCCCACCTATTCCATGACCTTCACCGCCCGGCCGGGAGACATCGACCTTTACGGCCACGTCAACAACGCGGTGTGGGTGCGGTGGATGGAGGATGTCGCGACCGCCCACTGGAACCTGATCGCGCCCCCAGAGCACCGGTCCGCCTACGCGTGGTTCGTCACGCGGCACGAGATCGACTACCGCGGCAACATCCGCGAGGGGGAGAGCTGCGAGGCGACGACCGAGATCGGCAAGGCGCCAAGCGGCGCGCGGTTCTGTCGTCGGACCACGTTTCGCGATTGCGGCGGTAAGCTGCTGGTCAGCGCCGTAACCAGCTGGGCGATGATCGACCGGGCGACCGGAAAGATCACGCGCGTCCCTCGCGAAGTCGCGACGCGGTTCCTGCCCGACGGCGCCTAGGCCGCGGCCTTTCGGCGTTCCTTGCGGCGCGGGACGAACAGCTTGAGGCGTTCGTTCATCGTCCGGTTTCGGCCCGCTTGCTTGGCCTCGTAGAGCAACTGGTCGGCGCGGTCGTAGAGTTCCGCGAAGCCGGCGTTGGGCATCGCGTTGCGCGGCACCTCAATGAGGCCCATGCTGGCAGTGACCACCCGGTCCAGCCCCTCCACCTGGGCGGCCACGCGCGCGGTGATGGCCTGGCGCCGCCGTTCTGCGCTCTGCAGCGGGTTGCGGCCGCGCAGCAGGAGCAGGAACTCCTCTCCGCCCATGCGGAAGACGAGCGTGTCATCGTCCGGCTCGAGGGCAGTGGCGACGACTCGCAGGACCTTGTCCCCGACGCCGTGGCCGTAAATGTCGTTCACCGCCTTGAAGTGGTCGAGGTCGATCACCGCGAGCGTGGTGAAGCCCTCGGCGCGCAGGCGGGCAAAGCGATCCTGAATGACGCGGCGGTTGAAGAGGCCGGTCAAGGCGTCGCGCTCCGACAGACTTTCGAGCACGCGCGCTTCGGTGCGGGCGTTGTCCCGCTCGTCCTTGATGGCCATGAAGCGATCGGCGACCCCCAGCGTGGTCGCCAGCACTTCGACAACGCAGCCCACGTAGAACAGCATCATCGCATCGTCGGACGGCATCGCCAGCAGGCCGCTGACCAACCGGATGATGCAAACGAGGGTCAGGGGTGCCCAGCCGACGGCCTGGTAGCGCGCCGCACGGCTGCCCCGGCGCAGCGCGTCGGCGATGGTCAGCATGTAGAGGACCAGAACGGGAATGTAGGCGCCGTAGTAAAGGTCCGACTGCACCGCCCGCAGCGCAAAGGGAAAGAAGGCGTGCAGGGAACTGGCCGCCAACGCCCACACCGCGGCAACAGGCAGCGCTCGGCGTAGTCGAGGGTCGAGCTTCCCGGGCTCGATGAAGGTCCGGGCGAACATCCCGGCTGCGCCGACCGAGAGGCCGAACAACAAAGTGTTCGCCGCACTCAGCGCCATCACCGGCAGATCCCCGAGGTAGAAAGCGAGGCCCGAACTGATCAAGATGGTCAGCAGCAACGACACCGCCAGCGCCGAGTGCCACAGCACGAACGGTTCGCGCAGGATGCGGTAGAACGCGACGTTGAACATCAGCGGCATCACTAGCATGCCGCACAGCCCGGCGAGCTCGAGCAGCAGCCGCCGCGCGCCGAGGCCTTCGTGGGCATTGGCCGCAACGAGCTGCGCCTGCTCCAACGCCATCTTGTGGGTCGGCTGGTCGAAGGCGACGATCACCTGGCTTGGTGGCGCACCGGCCGCCGGCAACGGGATTCGTACGAAGCCGCCCCGGCGCGCCGTCTGCAGCTGGTCCGGCTTGAAATCGGCGGTGACGGTTCGGCTGTCCCTGCCGACGACGAGCACGTGAATGGCCTTCAGCGCCGTGCGGCGGGTCTCCAGGTATTGGGGCGGCTGGGTTCCGAAAGGCACGTCGAAGCGCACGAAGACGCGATCGGCGGCGATCGAATGGCTCGCTTGCCCGCAGGACCACCGGTCGGGGGAGGCGGTGACCATCGCTATCGTGTCGCCCAGGGTGCCGTCGGCAAAGCAGCGGCCGCCACCCGGCTGCACGGCGGAGGCCACCGCGCCCAGCAACAGCGCGACGACGGCCAACAGCCATCTCGGCCAGGTCCTGACTGCATTTGCCGGCATTCCGATTGCCGATATCGGACAAGCGTTTAGGCCGCGTTAAGGGGCCGCCATCGAACGGTTAGGCAAGAGCCCGTTCCAGCGGCAGCAGTTCATACCCCAGCTCCTCGGCCACGGCGGGGTAGGTGACATGACCGGCATAGACGTTGAGCCCCTGAGCGAGGTGCGGATCGGTCCGCATCGCCTCCTTCCAGCCGAGATCGGCGATCCGCAGTGCGTGCGGCAGGGTCACGTTGTTGAGTGCATAAGTGCTCGTGCGGCTGACCGCGCCCGGCATGTTGGCGACGCAGTAATGGACGATGCCGTCGACCACGAAAGTCGGGTTGTCGTGGGTCGTCGGGTGGCTGGTCTCGAAGCAGCCGCCCTGGTCGATCGCCACGTCGACCAGCACCGCGCCAGGCTTCATGCACTTGAGCATGTCGCGGGTGACGAGCTTGGGCGCGGCAGCACCGGGGATCAGCACCGCGCCGATGATCAGGTCCGCCTCGCACACCGACTCTTCGAGGTTGGCGTGGTTAGAGAAGCGCGTCTTGGCCGAAGCCTCGAAATGCGTGCCGACCCGTTCGAGCACATCGGGATTGCGGTCCATGATCGTCACGTCGGCGCCGAGACCCACGGCCATCTGCGCGGCGTTGAAGCCGACCACGCCGCCTCCGATGATCACCACTTTGCCCGGCATCACCCCCGGCACGCCGCCGAGCAGCACGCCGCGACCGCCGTGTGCCTTCTCGAGCGCGGTCGCCCCTGCCTGGATGCTCATCCGACCGGCCACCTGGCTCATCGGCTTCAGGAGCGGCAGCGTGCCGCCTTCGCCGGTGACCGTCTCGTAGGCGATCGCGGTGACGCCCGACTTGACGAGGTCGGCGGTTTGCTCGGGATCGGGCGCGAGGTGGAGGTAGGTGTAGAGGATCTGCCCTTCGCGCAGCATCGCCCGCTCGTCCGGCTGCGGCTCCTTGACCTTCACGATCATTTCGCATTCGGCGTAGAGGATCGCCGGGTCCGGATGGATCTTCGCCCCGGCCGCCTCGTACTCCTGGTCACTCGCGCCGATGCCGGTGCCGGCCTCGGTCTCGACCCACACCTCGTGGCCGTGCTTGACCAGCTCCTTGGCGCTCTCCGGGGTCAGGCCGACGCGGTATTCACGGTTCTTGATTTCGCGGGGGCAGCCGATGCGCATGGACAAGTCTCCTATCGGGCAAGGCCGTTACAGTTGAAACCGGTTGCACGCAACGGTGGCGAGACGCGGCAGCGGCCGGGAACGGTGGCTGCCGGCCGCACGGGCCTTTCGGCGCAAAGCCGTTTTCGAGCGAAGGCTAAGCCGGCGCCTTGAACAGCCCCAAGTCGATCGCATCCGCCGCGGCCTTGTATCCCGCGTCGTTGCCGTGGAGGTGATCGCCGAAGTGGTAGCCCTCGCGCATCTTCTGCGGGTCGGCCGGGTCGGCGAACGCGGTGTCGAGGCGGATC
>DATJHD010000317.1:0-11213 GCA_035494275.1 Croceibacterium sp. | reverse complement strand
ACGCACTTGCACTACGACCACGCCGGCTCGCTGAGCGTGTTCCCCAACGCGAAGTTCCACATCCAGGACGCCGAGCTCGCCTTCGCCACCAGCCGCCACGTCTGCAACCAGCCGAGCCGCGCGCCGTTCGACGGCGAACCGGTCGCGCAGCTCGTCCGCAAGCTCTACGCCGACCACGTGGTGTTCCACGACGGCGACGACGATTTCGGGCCCGGCATTGGCTTGCGCGCCTGCCCGGGCCACACCGCCGGGCTGCAAGTCGTGTGCTGCGAGACCGAGCGCGGAACCGTCGTGCTGGCGAGCGACGCGGCGCACCTTTACGCCAACATCACGCGCGGGCTGCCCTTCCCGATCTTCGTCGACGAGGCGGGTTACCGGCAGGCGCAGCAACGGGCGCTCGAACTGGCGGGCGGTTCGCTCGGCCACCTCATTCCCGGCCACGACCCGCTGGTGTTGCAATGCTTTCCGACCAGGGACGACATCGCGCGGGTCGACCTGGCGCCGCACACGCCGATTTCGGAGACGCGATGACCATTGTGGGATTTCTGGGATTGGGCCGGATGGGCAGGCCGATGGCGAGCAACCTCGTCGGCCATGTCGACGCGCTCCTGGTGCACGATACCCTGCCGGCCGCGGTCGCGGCGCTCGAAGGCCTCGGCGCGCGGGCCGCGGGCTCGGCCGCGGCGCTCGGCGAGCGGTGCGATATCGTGTTCATGAGCCTGCCGACCCCGGCGATCGTGCGTGATGCCGCAGCCGAGGTGGCGGCGGGCGGTACTCCGCGCATCCTGTGCGACCTCTCGACGTCGGGGCCCAAGCTCGCCCAGGAGCTGCACGACGCGCTGACGCCCAAGGGCATCGCGAGCTTCGACGCGCCGGTCTCTGGCGGCATCCGCGGAGCGGAGCAGGGCACGCTGGCGATCATGGCCGGCGGACCCGAGGCGCGCTGGCGAGAACTCGAGCCGCTGCTCCAGCGCATCGGTAAGCCGTTCTACATGGGCGAGACGCCCGGCGCCGGGCAGGTGACCAAGCTTGCCAACAACCTCCTCAGCCTCGCCGCCCTCGCGACCACGGCCGAAGCGATGACGCTCGCCGTAAAGGCCGGTCTCGATCCCGCACGGGTGATCGAGGTGCTGAACGCGGGCACCGGCGCCAACTCGGCCACGCGTGACAAGTGGCCCCGCGCCGTGCTGCCGCGCACGTTCGACTTCGGATTTTCCGCGCAGCTCAGCCTCAAGGACACCCGTCTTGCGCTCGACGAGGCGCGGGCGATGGGGGTGCCATTGCCGACCGGCGAACGCCTCGCCGCGCTGCTCGACCGCACGCTCGCGACTTACGGCGACGACGCCGACTTCACCGAGATGGCCAAGATCGTCGAAGCCGACGCGGGCCTCGATCCCGAGCGCTCCTGATCAGGCGGCCGCCGCGTTCGGCGGCGTCTCGAAGCTCCTGCGCTTCGCCGCTTCGGCATCGCGGCTGTCCTTCCACCGCTTAAGCGCATAGCCGCCGACCGTCACCGCCAGCAGCGTCGGGATGCTGAGGCGCCTGATGACGGCGACCGATCCGGCCCCGAGCACCGCGCCCATCGGCCCGCCGACCTTGCCGGTCCGTTCCGCCACCTGCGAGCCGGCGATCGCGCCGAGTATCTTTCCGATCATGGGGAATCTCCTCCTATGCCTGCCGGGGAAAACCCGCAAGCGCCGCCCCCGGTTCCGCGCGGCGGCGGCGCCGCATCGCGGCAAATGCATCTATCCGTCGCGGATCGCCGAGGCGCTGCCCTAGGCGACACGATAGCCGCGCGACAGCGTCGAGGCGGCTTCCGCGATCTAAAAGATACTATCTTTATCATATTTGACTGCTAGAGAGCTCGCGAGAAGGCGATTCGAATGGCAGTCATACCCTTTCGCAGGCGGCAGGACCCGTGGTCGTTCGAACCGACACGCTCGGCCGCGACGCTGTCGTCGCGCATCGTCGAGGAGGTCACCGCCGCGCTGTTCGAAAAGCGGCTCGCGCCGGGCGACTTTCTCGGCACCGAGAAGGACATCGCCGAGCAGGCGGGCGCCAGCCGGATCGTGGCGCGCGACGCGTTGCGGACGCTGCAGGCGCTGGGCGTGGTCGAGATCAAGGTCGGCGCCGGCGGCGGCGCGCGTGTCGCCCGCGGCAATCCCGCGCTTTTCGCCGAGGCCCTGGCGGTGCAGCTGACCCTCGCCGGCGTTAGCGTGCGCGAGATGATGGACGCGCAGCGGGCGATCGAGACCACGGCGGCCGAGCTCGCCGCCGAGAATGCCACGGCCTCGGACATCGCGCGGCTGCGCGACTCCCTCGCCGAGCACGAGGCGACGATCGGCGACGATGCCGCGTACACCCGCACCTGCATGCGCTTCCATCTCGCGGTCGCCGAAGCCTCGCACAACCGCGTGCTCGTCGCGCAGCTGCTCAGCCTGCAGCACGTCAGCTGGCCGACGCAGAACCGCACGCTGACCGCGCCGGTCGCGCGGCACATCCTCGAGGTGCACCGCGAGCTGGTCGATGTCATCGAAGCGCGTGACGCCGCGGCGGCGCGGCGGCTGATGGACGACCACGTGCGGATGATCCGCGCGCGCCGCGTCAGCGAGCACGAAACACCCACCTGTTGCTGAATTTCAATTCGAGAGGAGTTGCATCATGTCCAAGTTCGTCATCCAGCCGCATTTCCGCCTCCACGAGTGGGTCGCCCAGGAGAAGGGCTACTTCACCGCCGAAGGGCTCGACTACGAGTTCCGCGAGACGTTCGATTCGAAGGACGCCAAAAACCACCAGCAGGGCGACAAGTTCGGCGCCTTCCAGACGTTCGAGAAGGGCCGCGAGGGTGACGTTTCGTGCGCCTGCCACTGGACGGTCAACGTCGCGGCATCATCGGGTCACGGCCTGCTGTATGCCGATGCCTATTCGGTCAGCCCGTGCGCGATCTTCGTGCCGCCGGAAAGCGACATCAAGCATCCGCGCGACCTGGCCGGCGTGCCGATCTCGGTCGGCTACCAGTCGGGCAGCCACTACTCGACGATCCAGGCGCTCGAGAGCTATCTCGACCGCGACCAGATCAACCTGTCGTTCGCCGACGGCATGCTGTTCAGCCGCCTGGAGCTGCTGATCGACCGCAAGATCCCCGCCGCCTCGCTGTTCAGCGGTCCGTACTACTTCCTCGAGCAACTCGGCTTCCGCAAGATCATCGACAGCACCTTCATGATGGCCTCGATGGTCAAGGAAGGCTCGCGGCCGGAGGACATCAAGAAGTACTTCGCCGCCCTGCGCCGCGCGCAGCAGGACATCGACCTCAGGCCCGAGCTCTACACCCACTACTACAGGAACGAGTTCCCGGTCCGCTTCCACGAGCAGATGGACACCGGCCGCTGGGGCCCGGGCGAGCGGATCGTGTTCGAGCCCTATTCGAAGGAAATCTTCCAGGAATCGCAGGACTGGATCGCCGAGCGCGACATCTTCGAGGGAGGCGACCTCGGCGGCCGCGACTACGAGCACTCGATCCTGTCGATCGCGGCGGAGTAGCGCAAACGGCTAGCGGGGCGCCCCGGGAAGGGGGCGCTCCGCCACCGCGTTCGTATTCTGGAACTCGGCGATCCGCCATGTCCCGGCACGCTTCGTGAGCACCTGGGTCTGGATACCTTGCCGGGGTATGTCCGCGACCGCGCCGGTCGGGCTTTGCGCCCCGGTCATGGTCCAGCGCACATGCGCGACAGCGACGCCGGGTGCGAAGAAGGCCACGTCGACATCGCCGATCGTCATGCGTGAGTGGGCGAACACCGAAGCGAAGCCGACGCCGAGCTTGGCCTTCAGCTCAGCCCGGCTTTTCCAGTGCCAGCCGAGCACGTTGATCACATGCGCGTCCTTGGTGAACAGCGCGGCGTAGGCGTCGATGTCGTGCGCGTTCCACGCGGCCTGCTGCTGGAGCTGAACCGCCCTGATCTGCGCCTCGTCGGAAGGCCCGCGCGCCGTTGCTGCCGCCGCCAGAACCAGCGCCACGAACGGCAACGCCGTCATCCGTTTCATCGCCGCACCCCCACTTGCCGCGACCCTGCGATGAAAATGCCGGAACGCGCCGATGCGCGCAATCGCCGGTTCAGCGGCTGAGCTGGAACACCGCGTGCTCGGCGCGCCAGTTCGCTCGCCGGCCGCCGATCTCGCGCTCGTGGGTGAAGAACCAGCTATTCTCGACCCTCACGCCCTTGGCCCGCAACAGCTCGAGGAAGTCGAGCACGGTGACGTGGTGGATGTTCTGGGTCTCGTACCAGCTGACCGGCAAGTGCCGCGTCACCGGCATGCGGCCCTTGGTGAGGAGCGAAAAGCGCATCCGCCAATAAGCGAAGTTCGGGAAGCTGACGAACGCCCGCCGGCCGATGCGCAAGAGCTGGTCGAGCATCGCATCGGGGCGGGCGGCCGTCTGCAGCGTCTGGCTGAGGATCGCGCAGTCGAACGCGTCGTCGGGATAATCGGCGAGGTCGCGGTCGGCATCGCCCTGCACCACCGAAAGACCGCGGGCGACGCACCGCTCGACCGCCTCGGCATCGATCTCCATGCCGCGCGCGTCGCATTGCCTTTCGCGCTGGAGCACCTCCATCAGCTCGCCTTCGCCGCAGCCGACGTCGAGCACACTCGAGCCGGGCAGGACATTGGCGGCAATCACCGCGAGATCGGCGCGCAGCGGCCTCACCCGAGGAAGCCCTTGATCACGCGATCGAGCGGGCGGCACTCGAGCAGGAAGCTGTCATGGCCGTACGGCGCCGAAAGCTCGACGAAACTCACCGGCGCCGCGACCGCGTTGAGCGCGTGGACGACGTGTTTCGACTCGGCCGTCGGATAGAGCCAGTCGGTGTCGAAGCTGACGAGGCAAAACCGCGCGGTCGAGCGGGCGAAGGCGGCGGCGAGGCGGCCGCCGTGCTCCTCGGCGAGGTCGAAGTAGTCCATCGCCCGGGTGATGTAGAGATAGGCGTTGGCATCGAACCGGTCGGTGAAGGCGATGCCCTGGTGGCGCAAGTAGCTCTCGATCTGGAAGTCGGCGTCGAAGCCGAAGCTCTTGGCCTCGCGGTCCTGCAGCCGGCGGCCGAACTTGTCGGTCAGGCCGGCTTCGGAAAGATAGGTGATGTGCGCCGCCATGCGGGCCACGGCGAGACCTTTCTCCGGGCCCTTGCCGTGACCGTAGTAGTCGCCGCCCTGCCAATTGGGGTCGGCCATCACCGCTTGCCGCCCGACTTCGTGGAAGGCGATGTTCTGTGCCGAATGCCGCGCGGTCGTGGCGATCGCCAGCACCCGCTCGGTCCGGCCGGGGAAATTGGAGGCGAAGCTCAGCGCCAGCATCCCGCCCATCGAGCCGCCGACGACGGCATGCAGCTTCTCGATCCCCAGCGCGTCGAGGAGCGCGATTTGCGAGCGGACCATGTCGCGAATGGTGATCACCGGGAAGCGCATCGCCCACGGCTTGCCGTCGGGCCCTTCGCTCGCCGGGCCGGTCGAGCCCATGCAGCCGCCGATCACGTTGGCGCAGATCACATAATAGCGGCTCGTATCGATCGGCTTGCCCGGGCCGACCATGCGATCCCACCAGCCCGGCTTGCCGGTGATCGGATGTACGCTGGCGACGTGCTGGTCGCCGGAGAGGGCGTGGAAGATGAGGATCGCGTTACGCTTGTCGGCTGCCGGCTCGCCGTAGGTCTCGAACGCCAGGCGCACGTTCTCGAGCCGTTGGCCGCTGTCGAGCGGGAGCGGATCGGGAAGCACGAGGCTCTTGCCTTCGAGGGCGCTTGCGCTGGCCATTGCGGCACGCGGATTGGGGGCTGGCGCAAATACTGTCAATTGCCGCCGGTTGGAGCTATGCGCGCCGCCGTGAGCGAGACGGGACCTCAGCTGAAACCGTGGATCGAGGCGATCCATGCCTACGTGCCCGGCCAGTCGGCCGCGCCCGACGGACGGCCGCTCGTCAAGCTGTCGGCCAACGAGAATCCTCTCGGCACCAGCCCGAAGGCGCTGGCGGCCAGAAACGCGGCAGGCGCCCCGTCGCTCTACCCCGATCCGGACAGTCACGCGCTGCGGCAGGCAATCGGCGAACTCCACGGCATCGATCCGGCGCGGATCGTCTGCGGCACTGGTTCCGACGAGCTGCTCAACCTCGCCGCACAGGCGTTCGCCGGGCCAGGCGACGAGGTGCTGTTCCCGCGCTACAGCTTCGCGGTCTACGACATCGCCGCGCGCCGCTGCGGCGCGACGCCGGTCGAGGCGGCGGATAACGATTACGCGGCCGATGTCGATGCTCTTCTCGCCGCGGTTACCGAGCGGACGCGAGTGGTATTCCTCGCCAATCCGAACAACCCGACCGGCAGCTACCTGCCAAAACAGGAGCTCGCCCGCCTCCACGCCGGCCTGCCGCGCGAGGTGCTGCTGGTGGTCGACCGGGCCTATGCCGAATACGTTTCGCCCGAGCGCGACGACGGCGGGCTCGGCCTCGCGGCCGCGCACGAGAATGTCCTCGCGACGCACACATTCTCCAAGATCTACGGCCTCGCCGGCGAGCGGGTCGGCTGGGCCACCGGGGCGAGCGGGCTTATCGGCGCGCTCAACCGCATCCGCGGTCCTTTCAACGTGACGGTGAGCGGGCAGGCGGCGGCCGTCGCCGCGCTCACCGACCAGGCGTTCGTGCAAGCTTCCCGCGCGCACAACCTCGCCGTCCGCGGCGCCTTCATGCCCGCGCTCGAGGCGCTCGGCAACCACGGCATCCGTCCGCTGCCGAGCGAGGCGAACTTCGTGCTCGCGCTGTTCGAGGGCGCGCTGACCGCCGAAACGGCGCTGCGGGGGCTCGCCGAACTGGGCTTCGCGGTGCGCCACCTGCCGGGCCAGGGGTTGCCCGAGGCGCTGCGGATCACCATCGGCACGGCCGGGCAGATGGACGCCGTCGCCGAGGGCTTGCGCGTAATGGCGGAGCGCGCGGCCTGATGTTTGAGCGCGTGGCGATCATCGGCCTCGGCCTGATCGGCGGCTCGATCGGTCTCGCGGTGGCCGAACATCTGCCGGGCGTTGTCACCACCGGCTTCGACGCGAGCCCCGCCGTCCGTCGTCGCGCCGCCGAGCGCGGCCTCGCGGGCACCGTCTGCGACACCGTCGCCGAGGCCGTCACCGAGGCCGACCTTGTCATCCTGTGCGTGCCCGTCGGCGCGATGGGGGAAGTGGCAAGACAGATAGCCGGCGCCCTCAAGCCGGGTGCGCTCGTCAGCGATGTCGGCTCGTCCAAGCGCAGCATCACCCGCGCCCTGACCGAAGCGCTCCCCGGTCGGGCCGTGATCCCGGCACACCCCGTCGCCGGCACCGAGCACTCCGGTCCCGACGCCGGCTTTGCCACGCTGTTCCACCACCGCTGGTGCATCCTGACGCCGCCCGCCGACGCCGCTCCCGCGCTCGTGAAGCTGCTGGCCTCATTCTGGCGCGCGCTCGGCTCGCGGGTCGAGGTGATGGACGCCGAGCACCACGACCTCGTGCTCGCGGTGACCAGCCACATCCCGCACCTTATCGCCTACACGATCGTCGGCACCGCCTCCGACCTCGAGGACGTCACCCGCGGCGAGGTGATCAAGTACTCGGCCGGCGGCTTCCGCGACTTCACCCGCATCGCCGCCAGCGACCCCACCATGTGGCGCGACGTGTTCCTCAACAACCGCGACGCCGTGCTCGAAATGCTCGAGCGGTTCCTCACCGACCTCGAGCAGATGCGCGAGGCGATCGAGGCGGGCGATGGCGACACGATGTTCGACCTGTTTTCGCGCACCCGCACGATCCGCCGCGGTATCATCGAGCTCGGCCAGGACGATGCCCGTCCCGATTTCGGGCGGGCAGATCACGAGGGCTAGGCAGACGCTGGCGCGAGCTGCGGCGCGCTTGCCTCAGCTCGCGCGGCAAGGGCGACGACGACCGCGAGGATCCGCGCGATCCAGCGGCGCGCGCCGAACCGGACAAGACGAGGTTCGAGGGTACTTCGAACAAGGCATAGGCGAGAAAGAACAGCCCGCCGCCGAGGCCGTAGCGCCGAAGCCAATGTTGACCCGGTCCATGTAGGCGAACAGGTAAGCCGCCGAGCAGCTGCAGGACCGCCACGTGATGCCGGACATCGTCGCGGCGGGGACGGCGTCGGCCGTATGGCTGGCTTCTGCGCGCTCATCGACATCGCTCCGACGCGATGCGACCGCGCGCGGGAGTCGTTCGGGGACAACGATTTCAGCGCGCGGCATCAGCTGTTGAGTTGATTGATCGCGGCGTGCACGCGGGCTTCGATCTCCTCGCGCGGCAGCCCCGGCGGGATCGGCTCGCCGAAACGAACGGTAATGGTGCCCTGCCGCTTCCACCGGCGCTGGTAAGTCGGCCCGCTGTCGATCGCCACCGGCACCACCGGCAAGCCGAGCAGCTTGTAGAGACCGGCAAATCCCGAGCGAAGCGGCGGGCGCTGGCCGTGGGGAATGCGCGTGCCCTCGGGAAAGATTGCCAGCGGGCGCCCGGTGCCGATGTACCGTCGGGCCTCGTCGAGCATGGCGCGGAGCCCCTTGGCGCCAGCGCCGCGCATCACCGGAATCGCCCCGTAGGCTCTCGCGGCGCGACCCCAGCCGGGGATGGAAAACAGCTCCTCCTTGCCGAACGGCACCGGGTCCTTGAGCAGGTAGCCGATGTCGATCGCCTCGAAGAAGCTTTCGTGCTTCAGCGCGTACAGCACGGGACCTTCGGGGCGCGGCCCCTCCTCGCGAACCCGGATGCCGAGGATGTGGACGACGCACCAGCGATGGAACGTCGACCACGCGTTCGGCACCTTGCGGAATTGCTCCGGGCGCAGGGCGAGCATGGCGAAGAGGCAAGCGAGCACGAAGACGACGGTCGCGCCGTAGAACAGGGCATAGAACAGGAGGCTGCGCAGCACCCTCACAGGCGGCCGAGCCAGCTCGCCAGCAGCTTGTTGTACTCGAGGAACAGCATGCCGAGGCTCGGCCGCGTCGGCACCGCATCCTCGACCACGCGCACGTTCGGCGGCAGGACTTCGCCGAGCTCGCCGGCGCTGCGGCGCATGTGCCAGTCGCTGGTGACCAGCCGCAGCGAGCGATAGCCGCCGCCCTGGATCCAGCTCGCGGTCTCGAGCGCGTTGCCGCGCGTGTCGAGCGCGTCGAAGCCGAGCACCACGCAGCAGCCCATCTCGGCTTGCCTGACCTTGTACCCCGCGGCGAACTCGCGCGGTTTCACTTCGCGGTCGACGCCGCTGACGAACAGCTTCTTCGCCGAGCCGGCGCGGAGCACCGCGAGCCCGCGCTCGATGCGCCCGCCGCCGCCGGTCGGCACGACGATCACGTCGGTCTTGACGTCGACCGCCACCGGCGCGGGCAGGTCCCCGGCGAACCACAGGAATCCCAGCATCCAGAACAGCATTACCGCGGCCACGAAGCGGATGATCACAGCATCCTCCTGAGCGCGCCGAGCACCGTCAGGCGTGCCGTCAGCATGGCTATGGCGACGCCGATCAGGGGTACCGCGGCGATCATCGCCCAGTCGGGCAACCCGAGCGCGCCGCCGGCGACCATCCCCGAGCCGAGCGCGGCGAACTGGCTGCCGAGCAGGACCACCGCGATCAGCCCGAGCAGCAAGCCGACCACTCCGCCGACGAGGGCGTCGGCGGCGATCGAGCGCTGGAAGATGTCGGCGATCTGGTTGTCAGTGCCGCCGAGCAGGTGGACGATCTCGATCGTGTCGCGGTTCGAGCCGAGCGCGCTTCGCGCCGCCAGCCACACGGCCGCCGCGCTGGTCCCGGCGAGAAGCAAGACGAGGCCGACGGCAAGCCACTGGAGTGAATGGATCGCGTGGAATACCGGCCCGAGCCATGTGGCCTGTGCGTCGAGCGTGGCCGCCGGGACCGATGCGGTCAGCGCGGCGCGCAGCGCCTCCAGCCCTTGTTCGGTGACCGGGCCGCGCAGCCGCACGTCCAGCAGCGCCGGGATCGGGATCGCCTCGTCGGCCGTCCCTGCCTCGGCGCCGAGCCACGGCTCGATCAGGCGTTCGAGTTCGGAGTCGGGCACACGGTGAACTTCGGCGACGTCGTTGCGGTTTCTCAGCAAGGCGACCGCGACCTCGGCCTGGCGGTCGCGCTCCGCCGGCTGGGCCTCGACGATCTGCACCGTGACGCCACCCGAGATCGCGCTGCTCGCGCTGCTCGCGACATTGCTCAGCGCCAGGCCGGCGGCCGCGGCCATCACCGTCAGCGCGACCATGATCGCGATCACCCACGGCATCGGCCCCGCGAGGCGGGCCTGCTGCAGCAGGCCCGAGCGCTCGGCGCCGAAACGCGGCTGGTTGCGACGGATCACCGCGCTGAGAGCCATCAGCCGCGCGCCTCCCGCCGCGGCGGGTAACGCAGGGCGCCGGTCGGATCGGCCAGCCGCCCCTTGTCGAGCCGCATGATCAGCGAGTCCGGCACTTTCTTGAGCAAGTGAACGTCGTGCGTCGCGACGAGAACGGTGGTGCCGAGGCGGTTGAGCGCCTCGAACAGCCGCAGCAGCTTGAGCGCCATCTCGGCATCGACGTTGCCCGTCGGCTCGTCGGCGACGAGGATCTCGGGCCGGGCAATCACCGCGCGGGCAATGGCCACGCGCTGCTGCTCGCCGCCCGACAACGTGGCCGGGCGGGCGTCGGCGCGATGGCCGAGACCGACCCAATCGAGCATGTCGGCGACGGGCTTCATGATGTCGCTTTCGGCGACGCCCGAGACGCGCAGCGGCAAGGCGACGTTGTCGAACGCGCTTAGGTGCGGCACCAGCCGGAAGTCCTGGAACACCGTGCCGATGCGCCGACGGAAGGAGGGCAGGGCCTTGCGCGGCAGGGTGATCACGTCGCTGCCGAACATGCGGATCATCCCGCGCGAAGGGCGCTGCGCGAGATACAGCAGCTTGAGCAGCGACGTCTTGCCCGCGCCGCTCGCGCCGGTGAGGAAATAGAAGCTGCCGGGGTACAGCGTGAAGGAGATATCGCTCAGCACCTCGCGCTCGGTGCCGTAGCGCAAGCCGACGTTGTCGAACTGGACGATGCTCCCCTCCAGACCGCTCATCGTCGGGGTCCGGAGCCGCGACAGACGGCAATGGCAGGGAGGCAAAGCATGCGCGGCGGGCTATAGCCCCTGATCGATGTGGAAAAAAGGCGGCGTCGGGCACTGT
>DATJHD010000316.1:0-18470 GCA_035494275.1 Croceibacterium sp. | reverse complement strand
GCCTCGATCGGCTTCCTCAGGAAATTCCGCTTCGAGAAGCTCAAGATCGACCGCTCGCTGGTGGTCGAGGCGACCGACGACCATGGCAGCCGCGCGATGATGGTGTCGAGCATCGCCGTCGCCCGCGCCATGAACATGTTCGTAACCGCTGAGGGTGTAGAGACCGACGCACAGGCCGCACTCGCCCGCACGGCGGGCTGCGACCAGATGCAGGGCTGGCTCTATTACAAGGCCATTCCTGCCGACGAGATAACCCGCCATTTGGCAACCGCGAAGAAGACCGCGAAGAAAACGAAGACCGGAGACGATCGAAATGGACATGTCGCACACGCCTGAGGTGCCCGAACTCGACGAACTCGAGCGCGACCGCGCCGAACGCCTTGCCGCGCGCCGAACGAGCGTGGCCCAGGCCGCGAGCCTGTTCGGCCTGGGCACGATCGCCCAGCGCATGCGCACGGTGATCGCGGCGCAGACCTTCCTTGCGATCGGCAGCGGCGTGCTTGCCGCCGCGGTGCTGACGAGTGTCGGCGATGCGCCGAGCTGGATCTTCACCGTTCTCGCCGTCCTCACCCTTGGCGCCGCGGGCGTCGCGTGGTTCGCGCGGCAGATGATCCAGGGCGATATCGTCCGGCCGCTGCAGAGCGCCGCCGCCAGCGCGGTCGAGCTGGCCGAGGGCAATCATGACGTCGAGGTCGACAACGCCCACCGCACCGACGAGTTCGGCGACATCGCCCGCGCGCTGCTGACGATCAAGAAGGCGGCGTACAAGTTCCAGAAGCTTCAGGCGCAGAGCCAGGCCGACCGCGAGGGCCATTTTCAGGCGCTCAAGCAGCTGACCGACCGGTTCGAGAAGAACGTGTCAGAGATCGTCGGCAGCGTCGCTTCGGCGTCGAGCGAGCTGCAGGCGACCGCTACCGCGATGGCGGCGAGCGCCGAGCAGTCGGCCAACCAGTCGGCCCGCGTCTCGCAGTCGCTCAGCGAAGCGACCGCCGGCGTCACCGCCGCCGCCGCAGCGAGCGACGAGTTCGCGATGTCGATCGGCGAGATCAGCCGCCAGGCCTCGACCAGCGCCGAACTCGCCCGCAAGGCGAGCAACGCCGCGGTCGACGCGGACTCGACGATATCCGAGCTCTCGGAGTCCGCCAGCCAGGTCGGCGACATCGTCGAGATGATTTCGACCATCGCCCAGCGCACCAACCTCCTTGCGCTCAACGCCTCGATCGAAGCGGCGCGCGGCGGCGAGGCCGGCCGCGGCTTCGCGGTCGTCGCCACCGAGGTCAAGGAGCTGGCAACGCAGACTGGCAAGGCGACCGAGCAGGTCGCGGGGCAGATCCGGGCGATGCAGGAAACAACCGTCGCCAGCGTCGACGCGCTGCGGAAGATCGCCGAGCAGATCAAGCAGCTCGAGACGACCGCTGTCTCGATCGCCGCGGCGGTCGACCAGCAGTCGGTCGCCGGGCAGGACCTCGCCCGCTCGATCGACCTCGCCGCGCGCAGCGCCGAGGAAGTGACCAGCAACCTCGACCAGGTTCGCGACACCTCGCTCGCCACCGGCAGCGCGGCGACCCAGGTGCTGACCAGCTCGACCGAGCTCGAACGCCAGGCAGCGGCGCTGAAGACCCAGGCCGACGAGTTCCTGCAGCACGTGCGAGCGGCATAACGCCATGCCCGATCTTCCCGGAGGCAATCTCGGGGGGGAGATATGGCAGATGGTGCGATGTACGGACGGCGGGACGGACTGCGCTGTCCAGGGCATGAGCTAGCCGATGCGGTTCGCCGGATGACCGTTGGCGGGTTGGGATAGCGTCTGCCTCAAAGCTAGCGCCTCAAGACGCTTGCATCGGATAATCGAAAGACCGGCTAAGAGGCATCGTGCGCCTCTCGGATCGCTTTGATTTCCTCCGCATGCCACGGCGTTGCAGGCGCAAGGCAAGCCTTATCGAACTCACGAAGCATTCGCGTGTCGATGGCTTCGGCATGGTAAAGCCCTTCCATCTTCTCATGGACGGCAGCGAAAGCTTCGCTCTCATAGTTCCTCGGCATCGTCATTCACGTCGTACAAATTCTTCGCGTTATGCATGTCATCGCCGTTCGGCAGATGCGCCTGCCCGTTGGCAACCTTTGGATAACTTTGCACAATCTGACCTGACAAAGCCGCGTTGGCGCAAAGCTCAAGAAGGGAAAAGACGTAATGGTCGCCTCACAGTTTGAGGTTGAGCGACAGTCGCACGTCTCGACCCGCCAATGGCGCGTAGTCCTTAAGCAGGCTGGTGCTTCGCCGCGCTTCGACGTCGAACAGGTTGTTGGCGGCAAGCGAGAGCGTCAGGTCGGGGCGATCGGCGAACGGGTGCCATTCGATGCTGGCATTGACCAGCGTGAAACCATCGGTCGGGAGTTCCAGGGGGGCGGTGCTCGTGCGGGCAAAGTCATGCTCGACTTCGATTCTCCCGGCCACGGTTCCGCGGCTGGCCGAGACCGCCCCTTTCAGACGCAGGGGTGGGATCAGCGGCGCCGGCCCGAAGTTGCGGATCCGCAAGCGGGTGGCGTCGGCCTGGCCTTCCAGGCCCCATTGCAATCCTGCCGCCTTGCCGAGGTCAGCATCCGCCTTGACCTCGAAGCCGGCGTAGTTCGCCGACCCTTCGCGGAAGGCATAGACCGGAAGGGCGTCGCGCACGTCTCCCGTCGGGGTCTGATAGATGAAATTGGAGAAATGGCTGCAATAGGCGGTCGCAGTGAGGTTGAAGCCCTGTCTCGCATGGCTGAGCGTTGCCTCGAACCCGGTGCTCTTTTCGGTCGTCAGGCTCGGATCGCCGAGTTCGAAGCTCGCATTGCCACCGTGCGGGCCATCGGCGAACAGCTCGTCGGCCGACGGCGCGCGTGCCGACCGCGCGAGGGTGAGACCGGCGCGCCAGCCGGAAGCGAACTCGTAACTGCCGCCGAGCGAGCCCGAAAATGTCGAGAACGACCGCTTGAGATCGGGATTGCCGACCACGGGGCTGGCCGTGGCCGTTAGCTCGGTGTGCTCGAACCGACCTCCCGCTTCCAGCCGGAACGGCCCCGACTGCCAGTGCTGCACTGTGAACAGACCAAGTGTCTTGTCGAGGGTCGGCGGCAGATACTGTTCATCGCCTTCGATGTGTTGATGGAGATCGAGGTACTGCACGCCCGTCTGCCCGCCCCAGCCGTCACGGTTGGCCTGGACCAGATCGGCGCGCACTTCACCGCCGTTGGAAAATACAGAGCTACCGATGCTGCCAGCGGCATCGAGCTCGTCATGGTGATAGTCCGCGTAGGCACCGCGAAACCGAAGCTGGCTGAAGAGTCCACTCAGCCCGATCTCGGCCCGCCCGTCATAACGCATCTGCATCACGTGGATATGGGTCACCTCGGCCTCAATTGCGGGATCGAGCGAATAACGGATCGGCACGCCGTAGAGCGCCCTGTGGCGCGAGACCGAAAAGCCGACGTTGGTGTCGCCGTTGACATAAGCGAGCGCGCCGGCCGCCTCGAAGGTTTCCCCGTCGCTGTCGGGTAGGTCGCCCTTAAGGTCGGCGAGCGCGCGTATGGTGGGATCGAGACTGGCCGCTGCCTCCTCGCGCAGCGGCTTCGACAGGATAAATCCTCCAGTGCGCAGGTTTTCGTTGTGCGAATAGCTGACGTCGGTGTGGGCAACGAAGTGGCCGCCCAGCGGCACGTCGAGGCTGCTGTTGGCGAGAATTTCATCGGCCGCGGTCGCGAAGCCGGCCATCGCCTGCAATGACACCGGCCCGTCAGGCTCGGTGCGCGGAATGCGGGAGTCGATCACGTTGACCACGCCGCCGATTGCCGAGGAGCCATAGAGTAGCGCCGCCGGGCCGTGGAGCACGTCGATGCGCTGCGCGGTGAGCGGGTCAATCGCCACGGCGTGGTCGCTGCTCGATGCCGAGACGTCGAGAGAGCCGATGCCATCGGTCAGAATCAGCAGCCGTTCGCCCGAGAGGCCGCGGAGCACAGGTCGCGCGACATTGGGGCCGGAGCCCGAAGTGGAAACGCCCGGCTGCTTGGCCAGCGTTTCGCCAAGCGTCGGACGCACGTCGAGCAGCAGGCTGTCGCCGCCGAGCGTGTTGACGTTGCCAAGGATATCGTCGCGGGGCACGCGGGTGCCGGTGACGACAATCGCATTGTTTTGCTCGGGGTTGGCGCTGGGGGGTGCCGTCTGCGCCTTGTCGGCGGGTGACGTGGACGAGGTGCCGGTAGCTGCAGGCGCGTCCTGCGCCATTGCCGAATACGGAAGAAGCGCCGCGACGGCCGCGGTCGAGAGGAGGAAGATACGCATTTAACCTGAGCTCCAGTGGCCGGAGAAGCCGGACGCGCCGGGCGCGATCCGGCCTGACATGAAGCGCGGCCACCTGACTGAGACGGACCGGCTGCTTCGCTGCGGACCTTGAAGCTATTCGGGCGGCGCGCGGCTCAGCCAGCCAAGCGGCGGCGCCAGCACCGCGAAAGCTGCCATCGGCGCAGCGGCAGTCCACAAGACCGGCGCTGACGGCGGCGGCACGACGGGGCTGGCCGGAAGGACATAGGCGCCAGCCATCGCGGCTTCCCGGCACAACGGGCAGTCGGCGGGTGAATCGCCTTTGCCGGAGGGTGGGGCTTCGACCTGGCTATGGCCAGAAAGCGTAAGGAACGCATTCGCTTGCCGGACGAAGTGGACGTGGCTCTGAACCGCGATGCCTTGCACCACGAAACAGACCAGCAGCAGAAAGACGATGAGCCGAGGAAGCCGGCGTGCACGATCGAAAAGGCCGCCCGTCACTGGCAGCTGTGGCGCTGAGCGCTCGCCCGATCGCAATCTCAAATCCATTACGCGTCCACTGCCGCGAATTCGGAAATCCGATTCGCCGCGGCCGTGTTACAGCATATCATTTGGCGGTCAATCGAAGCGCCAGCCGATGTCCTTCTTGCGCGTCTCGCGCCTCACCGCCTTGAAGGTCCGCTCCCTTCGGCAGACCCGGAAAAACGAACCTTATCCGAACGTCAGCCCATGCAGGAAATCCAAGGGTAGAGGACCCTTGCCGGCATCGCTTGAGGCTACCACTGGTCCCCCGTCGCCTCGTCGAACGGCCGCGTGTCGGCCGGCTCGGGCCGGTAAGGCGGGCGCATCGGCAGGGTGCGTTCGCCTTTCCAGGGTACCTGGTCAACCGCGGTCCAGGCGTTGATGACAAGGCGGTAGAACTTCCATCGGCCGCCCCGCTTCACCAGCCGGTCGTCGCGGGTGCCGATGCCGAAGACGAAATTGTTGTTGTAGTCGGCATTCCACTGCAGGATCTGGAAGAAGCAGCGCACGCGGGCGCCCTCGGGACGCGGGTCCATGATGAAGTGATTCATCAGATGCTGGCGACCGTACCACCAGTGTTGTCTGTCGTACCACAGCTTGCGCAGGTTCTCGCGGATCGCGGCGTGGCCCTTGACCTTGCCTTGCCACAAGTGATCGAACTCGGCGTCCTCGGCAAAGGTGTTGATGGCCTGCTCCTCGTCGGCAAGGTCGATGCCCCAGCAATAGCGCGCGTAGAGCTCCTCGATCTCGCTCCGATCCTCGGCTGGCATGATCACGGGCACGCCGTTGGGCCATGGATTCTCGCTCACTTTGCTCTCCCTCAATACGCTCTTGCCAAGCGGCTGCCTGACGGTTCTATTTGAGAACGACAAAAGCCCCAAGGGCAAGTGCGAAAAGGGTTACGCACGAAGGCACGGAAGAGGTTGCGCTCGGGAAAAGGAAGCGCACACGAGCTTCGTGTCTTTCGCGTGAAACCGATGTTGAAACAGGTTCGCTTCGCGGTGAAGCCCATCATCTGGTCGGAGAGAGCCGATGCCCGAGATCTTCCTGCCCTACGACAGCTTCGGCCACCAGAAGCGCATGCCGATGCGGTTCGAGGCCGACGTGTTCGAGTGCGAGGTCGAGGGCGAGATCCCGCCGGAGCTCGAAGGCGCCTATTTCCGCACCGGCGGCGACCGGCAGTATCCTTCTCTCGAGAACGACATCATCCTGAACGGCGACGGCATGGCCAGCGTGTTCCGCTTCGAGGACGGCCACGTCAGCTTCCGCAGCCGCTACGTCCAGACCGAGCGGCTGAAGCGCGAGCGCGAGGCGCGGCGGCGGCTCTATGGCCATTACCGCAACAAGTACACCGACGATCCCGCCGTCGATAACCTTCCCGAGCGCGACAACACCGGCAACACCAACGCGTTCAACCACCACGGCGAGCTCTTCATGCTGCGCGAGGATTCGCGGCCCTATCGCTTGGACCCCGAGACTCTCGAGACGATCGAGGTCGGAAAGTTCGGCAACCTCGGCTCGAGCGCGCTCACCGCGCATCCCAAGATCGATCCCAGGACGGGCGAATGGTGGAGCTACGGCGTGTTCGCGCGCGGTGAGCCGACGACCGATGCGTCGCTGCACGTGTTCGACAAGGCGGGCGCGCTGGTCCGCGAGGAGTGGTTCCACACGCCCTATCCCGGCCTCAGCCACGATTTCGCGGTCACCCGCGAGCACGTCGTGTTCCCGATCATGCCGCTCACCGCCGACGAGAAGCGCCTGCGCGCGGGCGACCAGTATTACCAGTACGACCCCGACCTGCCGAGCATGTGGGGGATCATGCCGCGGGGCGGCTCAACCGCCGAGATGCGCTGGTTCCCGATCCCCGGCATCGTGATGGGCCACATCATGGGCGCCTACACGCAAGGCTCGAAGGTGATCGTCGACACCCCGGCGAGCCCGGGGAACTGCTTCTGCTTCTTCAGGGACAAGCACGGCAACTTGCCGAGCCTGCCGGAAACGATCGCCCAGCTCACCCGCATTACGTTCGACCTAGCGAAGCCCGATGCCGAGGCGGTGACGCTCGAACCGGTCCAGGGCGCCTATGGCGACATGCCCAAGATCGACGACCGCTTCGCGATGGAGACGTACCGCTTCGGCTGGTTCGCCTTCCGCGACTTCCCGCGCATGGGGGTGGCGCGGATCGACTGGGAGACGCGCGACCTCACCTTCCACGAGCTCGAGAACGCCGCCGCGCAGGAACCGCTGTTCGTGCCGAGGAGCGCCGACGCGCCGGAGGGGGACGGCTACATCCTGACGGTGGTCGACCGCTTCGTCGACAAGCGCACCGACCTCGTCATTCTCGACGCCAGCGCCATCGACCGCCCGGCCATCGCTGCGGTAAAGCTGCCGTTCGCGCTGCCGATGAGCTTCCACGGGAGCTGGATGCCCGCCTGAGGGTCCGTGGCGGGACGAGCGCGCCGGGCGGTTGGAAACCTCCTTCCGGCTCGTTCATCTTGGCAAGCCCTTGAGAGTGCTTATAGGCATTCATGGCGGGGCTTGATGCCGTGGAGGAGGTTGTGGTGGCGGACGATACGGCTAGGCGACGGCGGGTGTTCGGCATCCGCGACGCGATCATTCTCGTCCTGCTCGCCGTCCTGGTGGTGGGCTTCTGGCGTGTCCAGGCGATGGCCAGCGAGCGCGACGACCTCAGCATGCAACTGCTCGCCGAGCGGCAGGCGCGGGCCGCCACCGAGCTCTCGCTGAACGCGCTCAAGTACCAGGTCGCCAGCACCAAGCTCGATTCCCAGGTGCACAAGACGATAATTGACCAGCGCATCGTCGAGGCGCAGAAGCAGGCGGCGGACCTGCAGCGCCAGGCCGAGGACCTGCGCAAGGAGAAGGTGCGCGAAGCCAATTGCGTGACGCCCAAGTCGATCCGGGAGTCGAGCGGCCTGTGAAGCGGCTGATCCCCCTCGTTTTCCTGCTCACCGGCGGGTGCGCGGCGATGCACCGGCACCCGGTCGCCACGCCCACGCCCGCCGCCGTCGCCGCGGCGCCGTGTGTCGATCCCTCGCAAGTGCCGAAGGAGCCGCCGACGGTCGGCCAGAAATTCAACGGCGACGCGAAGCACGACCTGCAGATCCTCGCGCCCAACGCGCTGGCACTGCGCCAGTGGGGCGAGAAGCTGCGCGCGCTGCTCGAGCCGTGCCTGCATTCAGCGCCGGTCGCGGAGCCGCCCGCCGCCACCGACGCGCCTAAGCCGTAACCCGCCCGACGAAATCGGCCAGCAGCGCCTCGACGTCCTTCACCGGCGTGCCGAGTGATTGCGACGGCGTCAGGTGGTTGTGGCCGACGAGGTAGTGCATCTCGGGAAAGCCGCCCTTGGCCTTGCCCCAGGCGCCGACGGTCCTTGCCGCCTCGGCCTGGAACATCGGCGGGTCGAACTCGCTGACGGTGAAGCACAGCGGAGTTTGCGTCGAAAGCAGGCCGGGCAGGCAATTGGCCTCGGCGTACTGAGCAGCGTCGGTGCCGTAGTAGGCGCGGTGGTTGTCGTTCGGCTCGCCCACCGTGGTGTCGTAGAGCCCGCTCATCAACACCGCCCCGCGAATGCCGCCGCCGGGCACGGCGTGATAGGCCGGATGCGCGACGTAGCTCGCGACGTGCACCGCGCCGGCGGACTGGCCGGAGAGCACGATCCTTTCGGGATCGCCGCCGTATTCGGCGACGTTTGCGCCTATCCACTCGACGACCCGCTTCAGCGCCCCGGGCCCCGCCGGCCACGGGTGGCCCGGCGCGAGCGGGTACGTCGGCACGACACCGATCCAGCCCTGCCGCGCGGCGTAATCGCCGACGTTGCGGTAGAACGGCCCCTGCTCGCTTCGCTTGTCGCCCATGATGAAGCCGCCGCCGTGGACGAACACGAAGACGGGCGCGTTCTCGATGTTCTGCTCGCGGTAGAGGTCGAGCCTGTGGCGCGGGTCGGGACCGTAGGCGATATCGACATCCTCGATTGTCTGCGGATCCATGCCCTCGAACATCTGCGCCATCATCATGCTGGTGCCGCCGAGCAGGTCGGGCGTCAGCTCGCGGCCGAAGGCGTCGATGCGGTGGCGGAAATCGGCGGTCATCTAGGGTTCTCCTATCAGCAGGACTGGCTTGATCACCTTGCCCGAATGGGCGTCGGCGAAGGCGCGGTCGATCTCGGCGAACGGGTAGAAAGTCAGCAGGCGGTCGAACGGGAAGCGGCCCTGGCGCCAGTATTCGGCGAGCCTCGGCAGGAACAGGCCCGGGTGCGCGTCACCGCCGAGGATGCCGCGCAGCTGCCGCCCGCCGGCAAGCATGGCGAACATCTTCGGCGCCCATTCGCCGCGCGGCGCGGCGACGAAGCCGGCCGTGCCGTTCATCGCCAGCACCTCGAGCGCCATCGAGTGCACCTCGGGCACGGTGGTGGTGTTGAAGCTGAAATCGACGCCGCGGCCGGTAACCGCGCGTACCTTTTCGGCGACGCCGTCCCCGTCGGCGGGAATGCAGTCGGTCGCGCCGAGCTCGCGCGCAAGGTCGAGGCGCTCGCGGTTGATGTCGACCGCGACGATCCGCCGCGCGCCGACCAGCCGCGCCGCCATGACGGCGCTGAGCCCGACGCCGCCGGTGCCGAACACCGCGATGCTATCCCCGTAGCCGACCTTGAGTGCCTCGATCACCGCCCCCGCGCCGGTGACGACGCCGCAGCCCAGGGGCCCGAGCTTCTCGAGCGGCAGGTCCTTGTCCATCCTGACCGCGGTGCGCTGCGGGACGAGGGCATGCGTCGCAAAGCTCGACTGGCCGAAGAAGTGCGAATGCACCGCGCCGTTATCGAGCGAGGTCGAGCCGTCGAGCCTTTGACCGCCAAAGCACAGCGGCATCGCAAGGTCGCAGTAGGTCGGGCGGTTGGCCTTGCAGCTCGGGCACTCCCCGCACGAGTTGCCGCTGAGGATGACGTGATCGCCGACCTCGAACCCGCTCACGCCTTCTCCCAGCTTCTCGACCACACCGGCGCCCTCGTGGCCGAGCACGATCGGGTGCGGCGCATGGCGTCCGGGATGCTCGTGGAGATCGGTGTGGCAGATGCCGGTGGCGACGAGGCGAATGCGCATTTCGCCGGCGCGCGGTTCCTCGAGCTCCAATTGCTCGATCGCCGGCGACGACGTGTCCCCGCGGCTGACGGCGGCGGCGATCCTCATGCCCGCCCGTCCCCAGGTCCGCCAGGTCGAACGTGGCCGTGGCTTGCGCCAACACGTTCCGGGCGGCGACGATGGCCGGCGGGGGCGTTCACTTGCCCGTACCCAGGTGATGATCGTGCTGGATATCCGCCACCGTCCCGGTCTGCGTCAGCAGGCTCTTGCGGCGCAGGAACCGGCGCAGGCTTTCCGGGCCGATGCGCGGAGCGCCGTAGCCCGAGCAGCCGAAGCTGTCGGAACCGAAGGTGCCGAGCTTGGCGAAGGTCAGGAAGGTGTCCTGCAGGAACACCCCGCCGGCGTTGAGCCGCCGGCCGATCGCTTCGGCCTCCCCGGCGGTGCCGGCGATCACGCTGGCGGCGAGGCCAAACTCGGTGTCGTTGGCGAGGCGGATGGCTTGCTCGGTGTCCTTGTAGGCCATCACCGGGATGCACGGGCCGAAGGTCTCGTCCCGCATGATCAGCATGTCGTGCGTGACGCCGGTGAGCACGGTCGGGCGCATATACAAACCGCCGCCGATCTCCTCGATTGCGCCTCCAGTGAGTACCTGCGCGCCCTTCACCTTGGCGTCGGCGATGTGGCGCATGACGATGTCGGCCTGGGGGGCGAAGGTGAACGGGCCGATGTGCCCGGCGCGCGGGTTTTCGGCATTGAGGCGCACGGACCTGGCCTTTTCAGCCAGCTTCTCGACGAAGGCGTCGTGCACGCTCTCGTGCACGTAGACCCGTTCGACCGAATAGCACACCTGCCCGGTCGCATAGACCGCGCCGCGCAGCACGCTGGTCGCCGCGCGGTCGAGGTCGGCGGTCTCGGTGACGATGCACGGGTCCTTGCCGCCGAGCTCCAGATTGCACGGGATCAGCCGCTCCGCGCAGGCGACGGCCACCTTGCGCCCCGTGGGCACCGAGCCCGTAAAGCACAACGTGTCGACCTCGGCGATGACCGCCTGGCCGACCTCGCCGGGGCCGGTGACGTAATCGAACACCGCGGCGAGCTCGGGCACCTCGCGCACCGTTTCGAACAATGTCTCGATCACCCGCGGGGTGACCTCGCTTGGCTTCAGCAGCACCGCGCAGCCGGCGAACAGCGCCGGCACCGCGTCGAGCAGCGCCAGCATCAGCGGCGCGTTCCACGGGGAAATCACCCCGACCAGCGGATAGGCGACGACCTGGCTTTCGATCGTGACCGTCGGCATCGAGGTGCTCGTGCCCCGCCACTCCAGCGCCTCGAAGGCGGCCGGCGCGTCCTTCAGCCAGCCACCGATATTGCCACAAGTGATGAAGCCCTGGAGATAGCTTGTGTGGCACCCGCCGGTATCGGCAGCGTCGGCCTCGCCGATGTCCGCCGCGCGCGCCTTCACCGCGCCGAGCCAGCGCGCCATGACCGCGCAGCGACCCGCCACGCCGAGCGCTTCCCAGCCCGGCTGACGGGCGCGCAACTGCGCTGCTTTTTCCGCCACTTGCGCGCGGCTCGACACCGCGAGCGTGCGGTCCATCTCGCCCGTCCGCGGGTTGCGGACTTCCAGCATGGCTTCCTGTGCGATCGCTGCCGACGCCATCGGCTCTCCCCTCGATGCTTGCCGCCTTTGCCTAACCTCTCGACCGCCGCGTGGGTAGGGTGAATTGGGCGTTGCGAGCGTCCCGACGCGGGTTCCGCGCATCCTGTCGGGAATCCGCTCATCGCACGGGAAACACCGCCGTCCCAAGGGTAGTTCGTCTATCCCGCAGCCCTTGCGGTGGATCAGAGGAGACCCCCATGAACGACCGGAACAGCAATCAAGGCCAGGACAACCCGGGCACCGGCGCCGGCAGCCGCCAGCACGAGCAACAAACCGAGGGCGATCGCCAGCGCGGCCAGATCGAGCAGCAGGGCGGCGTCCCCGGCTCGCCGGACGATGCGACCGACAGCAGTTCGCCCGACGAGCGCCGGGCCGGCGAAAGCACACCGGGCGGCTTGGGCCAGAGCGAGCAACAGACGTCCGGCGACGCGATGCAGCCGGGCTCGAACATTCGCGCCGGCCAGCAGGAACAACGCCAGGGCGGCAGCTATCGCGCCGAGGGCGACCGCGGGGTCGCGTTCGAACCCGACCAGGGCAACGACATCACCTTCGACGAGGACGGCCAGCTCGAAAGTCCGCTGCAGCAGGAAGAGAGCCCCAGCCGCCAGCAACAGCAGCAAGGCGGCGCGGCACGGCAGCCCGACGAACGCAGCCGCGACGCGGACGATGCGGGCAGCGATAGCGAAGAACGCTAGGCTTAAGGCACGAACGGCATCCGCCGTCGCTCGCGTCCATACGGTCGCATTGCCGGGAACCCGGCGCCGCCAAGGCGTTGATTTACTTGCCCGTCACGCCTCCGGCGGGTGCTACAGGAGAATCCCAATGGGCCAGAACAAGCGCGGTGGCGGTAACCGCCAGCAACAGCAAGGCCAGTCAGGCCGTCAAGGTCGCCAGCAGCAGCAACAGCAGCAGGACGGCAGCAGCCGCCAGCATCAGCAGCAAGGCGGCCGTAGCGGACAGATGGGCGAAGGCGATCGCGGCAACCGCAACGACAACGGCTAAGTCCCGCAAACTCGTACCATGGCAGGGGCCGTCCCAGCGGCGGCCCCTGTCTTGCGTTGACCCTTAAAAGCCGTACCTCAGCCCGGCCCACACCGTGCGGGGCGCGCCGAGGTCTTGCGAGCCGGCCTGGTTGCGGGTGACCACCTTGGCGTCAAACAGGTTCTCCGCCCTCGCGACGAAGCTCAGCTTGCCGAACAGCGGAATCTCGCCGAACAGGTCGAGGGTGGTGGCGGCCGGGAGGACGTAGGTTTCCTGGTCGTCCTCGAACTGCTTGCCGACGTGGCGCACGGTCGCCGAGAACAGCATGCCTTCCGCCGGGCGGTAGCTGACGCTGGCGCTTTCGTCCCACGCAGGCGTCTGCGAGGGGCGGAAGCCGTCGAGATCGCGCCCGGGGGCGTGCTCGCGCGCATGAGTATAGGCGAGCGAGCCGTTGAAGCTGAGCGGGCCGAGACGCGCCTCGGCGCCCAGCTCGATGCCCTTGGCGCGGATCGCCGCGATGTTCTGCCGCTGGTTGAGGTTGGTGGCGATGGTGACGTTGGTGATCGCGTCCTTCAGTCGGTTGTTGAAGGCGGTGAGCGAGAGCTTGAACGCCGGCGAGGCCTGCCAGTCGAGGCCGGCCTCGTAGCCGAACAGCCGCTCCGGCTTGAGGTTCTCGTTCGCCCGCGTGGTCACCGGGAAGACCACGAAGGGACGGTAAAGCTCGTTGAGGGTCGGGAGCCTGAGGCTGGTGTAGGCGGCGGCCCTGAACTCGAGCGCCTTCGTCGCGTGGAACACGCCGCCGCCGCGCCACGAGAACGCCCAGTCGGCGCGATCGGGGAAGCTGTTGTCGATCGTCGCGACGCCCGCCGCGGTGACCGACCGATAGTAGCCGTCGCGGATCGTGTAGCGGTCGCCGCGAACGCCGCCGGTGAGGGTGACCGGCCCGAGGATCCAGTCGTCCTCGGCGAACAGGCCCCAGTCGGTGTTCGTGCCGCCGGCGAAATGCGAGGCCGTCCTGAGGCCGGTCACGGTACTGTAGGCGTCTTCGGCGAGGTTGCCGTGCGAGCGGCGGAAGTCGGTGCCGAGGCGCAGCGTGTTGTTGTCGCCGACCGGGGGGCGCACTTCGATCTTGCCGCCCTGCCCGTCCGACGGCGTGTCCCGCTGGTCGAGCGTCAGCTTGTAGCTGGTCGACGAGATTACCCTGTTGTTGAAGTTGCGCCACTGGCCATAAACGAGCGCGTCGATCTTCCAGGCGCCGCGGCCGACGATCCGGGCGCTGATGTCCTGTCCCTTGCTGCCGGTCGTCGCGCCGGCGAAGCGCAGCACCCTGTTGTCCTCGAAGGCGAGGCCGCGCAGCTGCAGCGTCAGGTCGTCGCCGAGCGGCTCGACCAGGCGCGCGGTGGTCGACCAGCTGTCGTACCTCGCGCGCACGGTGGCCGGGACGCGCTGGTCCACGGGAGTCGTGAAGAAGCCCTCGCCGCGGTCCCACCGGCCGCTGATCATGCCGTAGCCGGCGCCGATCTCGGGCGCGAGGGTGCCGGAAAGCTCGGTCTCGGCGCGGTTGTCGATCAGCGCTTCGCCGGTGAACAGGCCGAGGTCGGAGGCGTCGGCGCTCTCGAGCTGGATCGTGCCGGCTAGCGCGCCCGAGCCGAACGGGCCGGAGCCGCCGCCGCGGGTGACGACGATGTTGGACAGGCGCTCGGGCGGGATCGCCGACAGCGGGATATAGCCGAAGAACGGGTCGGCCATCGGCACGCCGTCGAGCAGCACTTGCGCGCGGCTGGTGGCGTTACCGCCCAGCGCGCGCAGGGTGACGCCTTGCGCGCTGGGGTTCGACGAGCGGCTGTCCGAACGGCGGAACTGCTGGAAGCCGGCGACGTCCTGCAGCGCGTCCTCGAGGCGGCCCGAGCCGGTCGAGACGATGTCCTGCTGGTCGAGCGTGACGGTGTCGTAGGCCGGCGTCGCCGGCGTCTGCGGCAAGCCGCGACCGGTGACAATGATCACCGGCGTCTGGTCGGTGGCGGCGGTGGCATCCTGAGCCAGTGCTGGAGCGGCAGGCAGCGCGACGGTGGCAAGGGCCAAATATCTGAGCTTCATGGTCATCCCTGGGAGCTTTTGTTGACTTTGTCCGGGCTGATAGCGGAGCCCGCTTGCCGTGTCACGCAACGTTTGGCAGGGGGGCCTGAACGGGAGATTTCCGCCGATGAGCCCACCCGAAGTCGCGATGAATCACGACGCGCTGCTCGCCAGCCCGGACGCGCAGCTCGCCGCCAACAAGCGCCTGGTCTACGACATGTACCGCATCGTGCTGCAGGCCGGCCTGTGGCAGCGCGCCGGCGAGTTCATCCGGGAAGACTACGTCCAGCACAATCCCAACGCCGGCCAGGGCCTCGCGGGCGTGCAGGACTACATCCGCAAGACGCGGCCGCAGCGTCCGATTGCGGACAAGCTCGAACTGCCGCTGATCAACCTCATCGCCGAGCGCGACATGGTGATGACCGCCTTCGTCCGCCCCGAGAAGGACCCGACCGGCGAGACCTATTACTCGACGTGGTTCGACCTCTACCGCATCGAGGGCGGCAAGATCGCCGAGCACTGGGATCCGATGCTAAAGAGCGACGTGCCGGTCGATCCGAACGAGAAGAAGCTCTAGCGCGCGGCTGCGGACTTGCGCGCCGGGTGCTCGATCACTTCGGCAAGGCCGTCCGCGGCCTTCTCCAACGCATCGTAGTCGGCGAAGGCCTGCTCGATTTCGGCGCGCTTTTCCATGATCAGCTTGGCGACGCCGACCGTCAGGCCGCCCTCGTCGCCGACCCTGCCCAGCGCCGCTGCGATATCGGCGACGATCGCGCTGGCCGGCGAATGATGCAGGTTGCCGCGCTCGTCCCTGTAGGCTTCGATTGCCTTGGCCATAAACCAATGCTCCGCTGCTCGTCGTGCCCTCATGGCCGATCGAAGAACCGCATGACCGCGGTAATCGATCGCCGGTCACTGAGGCCGACTTACAGCACCGCGCCAAACCTATCGAGCGCGTTTACCAAGATTTGTGCAAATCCCCCGATTGTGTGCCGGGATAGCACTGCCACTAACTTGACCAACCATGTTGGTCAACCTAGCTTCGAGTCATGACAATCCACGTCAATATCGCTGAAGCGAAGGCCAAGCTGTCCAGCCTGGTCAAGGCGAGCCTGCGCGGCGAGGAGGTCGTTATCGACCGCGACGGCAAGCCGCAGGTTCGCCTGACGCCGGTGCCGGAAGCCCAGCAGATCGATCGCGAAGCACGGGTTCGCAAGATCGAGGAACTTCTCCGCAGAATGGACGCGATTCCCGATCGAGAGGATTGGGTCGATCCTTTGCAATGGGACGAAAACGGCCTGCCGAGATGATTGCGGTCGATACGTCCGCCCTTCTCGCCATCGTCTTTAATGAGCCGGAGCGCGCAATCTTCCTCGATACGATAACGCAAGCCGAAAGTGCGCTGGTCAGCGCGGTGTCCGTGCTCGAGGCGCGAATGGTGACCTATAGCCGAAGGGGCGAAGCCGGCCTCCACATTCTCGATAGCATACTCGACGTAGCGACCTTCGAATTCGTCTCGCCCGTGCAAGAAGAGATCGACATCGCACATCAAGCCTTTGTGACCTACGGCAAAGGCACCGGCCATCCGGCGGGGCTGAACTTCGGCGACCTGTTCAGCTACGCCCTCGCCAAGGCGCGCGGCGTGCCGCTGCTCTACAAGGGCGGCAATCTTGCGCGGACGGACATTGCGGCGGCGGTCGCGTGAAGGGCGAGATCGCCCAGCATTGGGGCCCGATGTTCCAAGGCGATAAACCGACGACCCTGACCGTCGGACTGCGTAATTGGGACCGTCAACGGCAGCTGTTGGCGGCGCACGGCTATCGCCTGACATCCATGCCATCCGCTCGATCACAAGCTGTGTAGGCACGAGATGATACGGGTGAGAGGACTGCCGTTCCTGGGCTATTTGTCCGAATTATCGCCGAACGCTGACGAAGCTCACACCACCTCCGGCGCCGCATCGAGCAGGATGGTCTTGGTCTCGACGTAGGGCCACAAGCCTTCCTCGCCGCCCTCGCGGCCGATGCCGGACTGCTTGAAGCCGCCGAACGGCATGCCGAACTCCATGCGCATGCCGTTCTGGCCGACGACGCCGGTGCGGACCTTGCGGGCGATGTCGTAGGCGGCCTGGGCGTCCGTCGTCATCACCGCGCCGTTGAGGCCGTAGTTCGATTGGTTCGCGATGCGGATCGCGTCTTCCTCGTCCTCGGCGGGGATCAGGCACAGCACCGGGCCGAAGATTTCCTCCTGGGCGATGCGGCTCTGGTTGTCGACGTTGGCGAACAGCGTCGGCTCGATGAAATAGCCCTTGTTGAGGTGCGCCGGGCGGCCGCCGCCCGTGACGAGGTCGGCGCCCGACTTCTTGCCTTCCTCGATGTACATCTCGACGCGCTCGAGCTGGCGCTTCATGGCGAGCGGGCCCAGCTGGGTCTCGGGATCGGCCGGGTCGCCGATCTTGACGCCCTTCATCACCTTGGCGATCGCCTCGGCAAGCTCGTCGTGGCGATCCTTGGTGACGATCGCCCGGCTGAGCATGGCGCAGATCTGGCCCGAGAGCATGGTGATCGTGTTGCCGAGGATGTTGGCCGCGTCCTCGATCGGGAAGTCGTCGCGCACGATCGCCGCCGACTTGCCGCCGAGCTCGAACGTGGCGCGCGTCATCTTGGCGCCGCACACGCTGGCGATGTGCCGGCCGGCGGCTGACGATCCGGTGAAACTGACCTTGTCGATGTCCTCGGAGTGGATCAGATGGTCGGACGCCTCGCGGTCGGCGGGGACGAGGTTGATCACGCCGGGCGGCACGCCCGCCTCCTCGGCCGCCTCGGCGATGATGTAGGCCTCGAGCGGGGTTTCGGGCGAAGGCTTCATCACGATCGTGTTCCCCGCGATCAGCGAGTAGGCGACCTTGTTGAGCATGATCCCGAACGGCGCGTTCCACGGGGCGATGCCGACGACGACGCCAACCGGCTCGCGCACGATCACCGCGGTATCGACCATCTGGCCCTTCTTCTTTTCGGTCCACGGGAAGCTTTCGCCGAGCGCGGCGATGCCGCGCAGGCCCATGACCGAGCCCATCTGCATGCCGACGGAGCGCGTGGTCAGCCCGCCGATCTGCGCGCACCAGGCCCTGGCGATCTCGGGCACACGCTTCTCGAGGATGTCGGCTAACTTCATCAGCACCTTGCCGCGCTCGGCCGGCGGGGTCGTCGGCCACGGACCGTGGTCGAACGCCTGCCGCGCGGCGGCGACGGCGCGGTCCATGTCCGCGTCGCCCGCATGCGCGACGCGGGCGATCACTTCCTCGCTGACCGGGTTGACCACCTCGATGCTCTCGCCGGAGAGGGGCGCGACCCACTCGCCGCCGATGTAGAGCTTGTCGGGATGCCGGATGGTTACGCCTTCGGGGGTCATGGGTCTCTCCTAAGTCTGGGCGAGTCTGGGGGGTTCGATTCAGTAACTACTCAAAATCGTCAGGCTCTGCGAATCGAGCGGCTTGCCGGCCTTCCTCAGCGCCACTTCCTTGTCGTGCAGCGGCCCTTGCAGGTCGATGAGGTAGGCATGGATTGCCTTCGCCTGATCGGGGCTCAGGCGGTCCTCCCAATGGGGCATGCCGCGGGTCGTCAGCAGGCCCTTGAGCACGATCGCGCCGAACTGGTCGTGGACCGGCCGGGTCATCCGCCGCAAGTCGGGCACCCCGGCGCGGGCCTGGTTCGAATGGCAGATCGAGCAGTTGGCGGTGAACAGCATCTGCCCTTGCGCGATAATCGCCGGGGTCACGCCGGAAAGCTGCGGTGGCGGTATGGGCGCCGGCTCGAGCGGCGGCAGGCGCGGCGGCACCGTCACC
>DATJHD010000315.1:0-9381 GCA_035494275.1 Croceibacterium sp. | reverse complement strand
GAGGCCTGGATCTGCGCCAGGCTGAGGTCGGTGTACGGATACCGGAACAGCGGCACGTCCGGATAGGCCTGCAGGGCCATGGCTCCCCCTCGCTCTTATGTCGTTGACTTTATCCTGCCACAGCTCGGGCGGAGCGCAAGCGGGGAATCGCCCGCGGCAAGGTGCCGCGACGAGGCCCGCGTGGTTGCCTCGCGGTTAACCCCATTCGATAGTCCCATCTTAACCTTGCCCGGCGATGACGTTTCGAATGGGCATGTTCCAACCCGAAAACGGAACCTTCGTGATCGAACGCCGCGCCGCCAGGCGCGCGCGCGCCACCTGCGGCGCCAGCCTCCAGACCCTCACCGGGGAAACCTTCGGCGAGCTGTGGGATATCTCCGAAACGGGCGCGCGGATCCGGATCAACAATCCGCCCGAACGAGGCGAAACCGCGATCCTGCGGTGGAGCACCGAGCACGCGATGTGCCGCATCGTCTGGAGCGAGGACGACATGTGCGGCATCTCGTTCGAGAGCCCGATAGGCCCGGAGGTCGTCTCGTCGACCGCGCGCTTGATCGGCGTCGTCGAGCAGCCAGTCGCCACGATGGGCAACATCCCTGTCGGCCGCAAGCGATCCGCGCCGGCGCTGGCGACGACGCTTGCCGCAGAACAGGCCGCAAGCCCGATCAACCTGCTCGTCCCCCTTTCGCGGCCCAGGAACACCGGCGATCTCGGCGATCACCTGCCGCTCACGGCGGCCGAGGAAATGTTCCTCCACGGCTCGCCGCTCTCGCACGTGCTCGCCTACGAAGAGCAGGCAAGGCCCTCCGACGAGGGCTGACGCTTCTATCGCCGGGGGTCGCGACAGCGCCCGGGGGCATTCAGTTCGGTTCGACCCATTCCGGAACGCGTCATACGCAAGTTTGGCAATTTTGCGCGCGCTCGCTAGCTTCGGGGCGGGGGAACTCGCCTTTGACTTTGCTGCTGCTGTTCATGGCGATTGCGCTGCCGGCGCTGCTGATCGTGTCGCTCGTCTGGTTCGCCCGCCTGATGGCGGCGAACGACGTGCCGCAGGACACCCTCGGCCGGGGCACGGAACCGAGGGGAGCAAGCTGGCTCGGCCGCTTGCGCATCTGGCTCACGGCGAAGCCAAAACGCCTCGATTATCGCCGCGACAAGAGGGGCCGGTTCCGCAAGGTCAGGCGCGGGTAGGCTACCACACCAGCGGCAGCAGTCGCCTGGTCCTGGCGCGGTAGGCGGGCCACTGATCGGGAAACTCGCCCGCCATCAGTGTTTCCTCGCGCGCGAGTTTCACCCGAAGCACGATCCCCGCCACCATAAGCAGGAACAGCCCGGCAGGCGCTTCCCACAGCACGGCGACGGCGGTGAACATCAGCAGCATGCCGGTGTAGATCGGATGCCGGACAACGGCATATGGCCCGGTCGTGACCAGCTCATGACCCAGCTTGAGCTCGGGAAGCGCGCTCCAGTTGCGGCCGAGCGCGGTCCGCGCCCAGAGAGCGATCGCCAGGCCGGCATAGGAGAGGATTACCGCTGCCGCCCCGACAGCCGGGCTGAACGGCCACAGCGGGCGGTCGAACCATGACGCGCTCCCTTGGCCCCACTTTCCTGCCAACCAGAAAGCGATGAGGCCAAGTCCGACGATGAGGTGCGCTCCGAAAAGCCGCTTCTTGCCGAGGAGAGCCGGGCTGCGCGATGGCTTCACCCTGCGTGCGCCGGCGAGCCAATAGAGACCGAAGATCACCCACGACAAGCCAAGCAGAATGCTCGCAACGCGCATGCCCGAGATTCCTTCAGAGTAGATGGAACGCTTCCGAACCTAGCGTCTGCGACTGATCGGGTCACGTTTTTCAGTTGTGATAATGAATGAGCATTTCTGGCGCTCGAACAAAGACCCGCCGTTCTTCGATTGGTTCGGGGTCTTTTTATCATATGTTTATCTTCGCGTGTGAAGACGCGCGAATGGCAAGCACGGGGGCCATCCGCGCAAACGAGCGATTCCCGATGAGGGTCTCGATCGAGGTCACGCATCCGCGCTCGGCGAGGCGGATCGAGGCCGAAGTATGCGACCTATCGACGGGCGGCTGTCGCATCGCCGGCTCCGACCTTCTCTCGATCGGCGACCAGCTGCTCGTGACGATCGACGGGCTCGAGCCCTGGCCCGCTGCGGTTGCGTGGACCGGACACGGCTGCGCAGGGGTCGCCTTCCATACGCCGCTCGATCACTCGGTCGCCGAACACTATTCGCGGATCTTCCGCTCGCGATTGCCAGCCAGCCCTGCGGCTCGAGCGAGGGCGAACTCATGACGAGGGGGCCCCATGACGCAAAAGGCAAATCCCCCAGCCTGATCGCCCAGGGCTGGATCAGCGGCGCGGTGGTGGCCGTCGCCGCGGCGATGTTTGTCGGCATCGGCTCGAGGCTGACATTGTCGCTCCTGGGCTCGACCGGCTCGCACCGGCATCCCGACCCCGGCCTGGCGACGGCGTTCATCCTCGACATGGCCCTGCTGCTGCTGGCGTGGCGCCGCTCGGTCGAGCTGAAGTCGGCCTTTGCGGCTCGCGACGTTGCCGAGCAGAAGGCGATCGAGCTCGCCTGGACCGACGAAGCGACCGGCCTGTCAAACCGGCGCTTCCTCATCGAACGGCTGGGCTCGCTGTGCTCAAGCGGCGCCAAAGTGGCGCTCATCTTGCTGGACCTCGACAAGTTCAAGAATATCAACGATCTGTACGGCCATGCGGCCGGTGACGCCTTGCTCAAGACGGTCGCGTCGCGCATCGAGAGCCTATGCCCGGGCGCCGCCTGCCACGCGCGCCTCGGAGGGGACGAGTTCGCGATAGCCGTGCACGGCGACAGCCTTTCCGAGGAGGAGGTGTCCGCCCTGGCCGAGCGAATCCTCGCCGAATTGATGAGACCGATAGAGCTGGAAAACACCGTCGTGGTCACCGGGGCGTCCATCGGCTTGTCGATGACCGACCAGGACTGCAACCAGCCTTCGACGCTTCTCAGACGCAGCGACATCGCCATGTACGCCGCCAAGACGCAGGGGAGGTGCTCGTTCGCCTGGTTCGATCCGGCCATGGAGCGCGACCTCAATCGCAAGAACGAGCTCGAGGCCGAGATCCGTTCGAGCATCGCCGCCGGCCGGTTCATCCCCTACTTCCAGCCGACGATCGATGCCGGCACGGGCGAGATCAAGGGCTTCGAGGTCCTTGCCCGCTGGGACCATCCCGAGCGGGGTATCCTCGAGCCGGGCGAATTCATCGCGCTCGCCGAAACCACAGGCCTGATTTCGGACATTTCCGTCTCCGTCATGGGCCAGGCGCTCCGGATCGCGCGGCATTGGCCGCAGCACATTCACATCGCGGTCAACATTTCGCCGGTGCAGTTCAAGGACCAGTGGCTGGGCGAGCGCGTGCTCAAGGTGCTCGCCGAGACCGGCTTTCCGGCCAATCGCCTCGAGCTGGAAGTAACCGAGAGCACGCTTCTCGCCGACCAGCGGCAGGCCCTGACGACCATCGAGAGCCTGAAGAACCAGGGCATCCGCATTTCGATCGATGATTTCGGGACCGGCTATGCCTCGCTCTCGCAACTTCGCGCGTTGCCGTTCGACCGGATCAAGATAGACAAGTCCTTCGTCGCTTCGCTGCTCGAAGATCACCAGTGCAAGGCGATCGTCCACGCGATAGCCACGCTCGGCAAGAGCCTCTGCGTGCCGATCACCGCCGAAGGGGTAGAGACGAACGACATCTTCGAAGAACTTTACAGGCTCGGTTGCGAAGACTTGCAGGGTTGGCTGTTCGGCAAGGCCGTGCCGGCTGACAAGGCGGCCCAGATGCTGCCCGGGCACGGCGCTTCTGCGCATGGGGGGGCGACCGATGACGCCGAGGCGAGGGCGCCGATCGAAGCCCCGTCGCCAGCTCCAAGGAGGCGCAACCGGCGGGCGTGAGCCCCCCGCCCAGGCCTTCAATTTGTCGCCTGGGGATCGCCCATGCGACGCCTCATGGCGGGACAAGAGCGCCTCGCACTCCACCAACCGCGGTCGCGCGATGCTCTCGTACCGGCGCGGGGTTCCAGCCCCGGTTTCGCGATCCTTCGTTCGCTGCCGAATCCGACACGGCGCTTGCGCCCGGCGTTCGCATCCGCAAAGGCGCTCGCGCGATGTTTGACGAGACGCTGATCGAAGCCGCCCGCGTGTCCAAGGCCTGGCCGTTCCAGGAGGCGATGAAGATCGTCAAACGCTATCCCGACGGCAAACCTGGTGGCGTCCCCGTGCTGTTCGAGACCGGCTACGGCCCCAGCGGGCTGCCGCACATCGGCACCTTCCAGGAAGTCCTGCGCACTACGCTGGTCCGCCGGGCGTACGAGATCGTCAGCGGCGGCGCGCCGACGCGGCTGGTGGCGTTCAGCGACGACATGGACGGGCTGCGCAAGGTGCCCGACAACGTGCCGAACCACGAGCTGCTCGCCGCCAACCTCGGCAAACCGCTGACGCGCATCCCCGATCCGTTCAACGCCGGGTTCGAAAGCTTCGCGCACCACAACAACGCGATGCTGAGGAGCTTCCTCGACCGCTTCGGTTTCGATTACGAGTTCGTGTCGGCGAGCGACCGCTACAATTCGGGCGCGTTCGACGATGCGCTGCGCAACGTGCTGAGGCACTTCGACGCGATCATGGACATCATGCTGCCGACCCTGCGCGAGGAGCGGCGACGGACTTATTCCCCGGTGCTGCCGGTCAGCCCGACGACGGGCGCGGTGCTGCAGGTGCCGGTCGAGGTGGTTGACGAACAGGCGGGCCTCGTCCGCTTCGAGGACGAGGACGGCACGATCGTCGAGCAGTCGGCGCTGGGCGGCATGTCCAAGCTGCAATGGAAGGTCGACTGGGCGATGCGATGGTACGCGCTCGGCGTCGACTACGAAATGTGCGGCAAGGACCTCACCGACAGCGTCACCCATTCGGGTCGCATCGTGAAGGTCCTTGGCGGCCAGCGTCCCGAGGGGCTGATCTACGAGCTGTTTCTCGACGAAAAGGGCGAAAAGATCTCGAAGTCGAAGGGCAATGGCCTGACGATCGAGGAATGGCTGACCTACGGCACCGAGGAGAGCCTCGGCTTCTACATCTATCGCGAGCCGAAGAGCGCCAAGCAGCTCCATGTCGGGGTGATCCCGCGAGCCGTAGACGAATACTGGCAGTTCCGCGCCAAGATTCCCGGGCAGCCGCTCGAGCAGCAGCTCGGCAACCCGGCGTGGCACCTGCTGCGCGCCAACGGCTATCACGGCGGCGATGGCGACGAGCTGCCGGTCACCTTCGGCCTGCTGCTCAATCTCGTCGGCGTGCTCGGCGTTCACGCGACGCATGAGCAGGTGTGGACCTATCTGGGCAACTACATCCGCGACCTCGATCCGCGGCACCGGCCTGCGCTGGAGGCGTTGATCGACCGCGCGCTTGCCTACAACCGCGATTTCGTGGCGCCGACCCTTCAGCGGCGCGCGCCCGAGTCGAACGAGGCCGAGGCGTTGCGGGCGCTCGATGCGTACCTGGGCTCGGTCCCATCGAACACTTCGGCCGAGGACCTCCAGACCGAAATCTACGAGATCGGCAAACGAGGAGAATTCGCTTTCGAGAGCTTGCGCGACTGGTTTCGCGCGCTTTACGAAACGCTCCTCGGCAGCTCGCAGGGGCCGCGCATGGGCAGTTTCATCTCGCTGTACGGCATCGACAACACCCGCCGCCTGATCGCCGAGGCGCTCGCGCGATGAGTACAAAAGAACCGCCGCATCGTCACGCGGCGGTTCGCGCCACGCGAAAGCTTCGGCTTGGCCTCGGCCGGCTCGGGCCGGGGCTGATCACGGGCGCGGCCGACGATGATCCGAGCGGAATAGCCACATATTCGCAAGCCGGGGCGCAGTTCGGGCCGAACATCCTGTGGACGCTCGTGTTCACTTATCCGCTGATGGTGGCCGTCCAGGTGATCAGCGCACGGATCGGGCGGGCCACCGGCAAGGGCCTCGCCGCGAACTTGCTGGAAGTCTTGCCCCAGTCGGTGGTGGTGGTCCTCGCGATCCTGCTGTTTGTCGCCAACACCATCAACATCGGCGCCGACGTCGCCGCGATGGGCGCCGCCGCCCAGCTCCTGGTGGGCTGGGGCGCGATACCGTTCACGATCGCCGCGGCCGCGATCTCGCTGCTCCTCCAGGTCTTCATCCCCTATCATCGCTACGTGCGCTACCTGAAGTGGTGCACGCTCGTCCTGTTCGCCTATGTCGGCGTGATCTTCTTCGTGCAGATAGACTGGGTCGAGGTGGCGATCCGGGTAGTGATGCCCAAGGCCGACTTTTCGGCCGAGTGGATCACGGTCGTCGTGGCCGTCTTCGGCACGACCATCAGCCCGTACCTCTTTTTCTGGCAGACGTCGGAGGAAGTCGAGGACATGGAGCTGAAGCACCAGAGGGATCTCAATCACACCGGTCGCGAAGCGGCCCGCCGCGAGCTCAGGCGGATGGCGATCGACACGTTCACCGGCATGGCGATCTCGAACCTGATCGCGTTCTTCATCATCCTGACGACCGCGGTTACGCTTTATCGGTCTGGCACGACCGATATCCAGACCTCCGCGCAGGCGGCCGAAGCGCTGAGGCCGATCGCCGGGCAGTTCGCCTTTCTCCTGTTCAGCCTCGGAATAATCGGCACCGGATTTCTTGCCGCGCCGGTGCTCGCGGCGTCCGCGGGGTATGCGATGGCCGAGGCATTCGGTCTGCCCAAGGGCCTGGAGAGGAAGCCCGCCGAGGCGAAGACCTTCTATGGCGTGATCATCGCGGCCATGATCATCGCGGCGGGGGTCATCTTCATGCCGGTCGATCCCATCAGGATGCTGTTCTGGACGGCGGTCATCAACGGGGTCATCTCGGTGCCGATACTCGGCGCGATGATGATGCTCGCGAGGAAGCACAGCCAGATGGGCGCCTATGTGGCCGATGGATGGCAGCACATCCTTGGCTGGGCGGCGACAATTGCCATGGGGGCCGCGGTCGTGGCGATGTTCGTATTCAATTGAGCACGGAAAACCGAAAAAGCCCTCAGAACCACTTTCGCGTCCGGTACCATTTGGTGATGATGTACTTGACGCCGGCCTTCACCGCGGTGCCCGTGTGGTTGGTCCAGGTGTTCGGCACACCTTCCCGGTCCGCGTTGTTCCACATCAGGATGGCCCCCTGCTTGGGAGCGATCGACAGGCCGAGGTGGACGAAATCGGTTGATCCGCCCTCCTCCACGTCGTTCAGGTAGACCATCGCCGTCCAGCTGCGCTGACCGCCGCGCTCGGCCTCGGTCGGCCAATAATGCGCATCGGCGAAGAACCAGTCGCAATGCGGTCCGAACTTCTGCCCCGGCAGGTAACGCTGGCCCTGGATCGTCTCGCCCCAAGTAGGATCGAGGCCGAGCAGATCGTCAATCCTGCGGGTGATCTTCCTGACGAACGGATCGTGGGGATCGACGTCGCCCGAATAGGAGGTGCGGTACTCGTCGCCATAGGTCCGGTCGAAAGTCGCGCTCGGCCGCGCGACCTCGTCGATCATGGCGATCATCTTGCGGCATTCCTGAGGGCTCATGAAATCGCCCATCGCGAAGATGTCCGCCTTGTCGGTCGGCAGCGTGTAAATGGCCTTGTTGGCGGCAAGCCGCTTGCGGACTTGCTCGCCCACCCGCTTGTTCGCGGCTTGGTCGGGAACTTCGGATTTCGTAGAATTACCAAGTGAAAAGGCGCGCATCGATGTGACTTATCCATCCTCGCGCCGTCGATGCAAGACCCGCTATTGCCGCCGACGCGTTGGGCGCTAGGTTGATCGACGAAAGGAATGCGCATGCCGACCAATCGCTATTCCATTGGGGCCATGGTCCTGCACTGGGCGATCGCCATTGCCGTGATCTGGGACTGGCGCCTCGCCGATGCCGCAGAGCACGCGCCGCGAGGCCAGCATTTTGCCGTGCTCCAGCCTCACTTCGCGCTCGGCATGGCGATCCTTGTGCTCACACTCGTGCGGCTGATCTGGCGGCTGGTCCATCCCGCTCCGCCCTTTGCGAGCGATCTAGCGGCGTGGGAGCGCGGCCTGGCGCGGACCATTCACGTCATCTTCTACGTCCTGCTGATCGGGCTGCCTTTGATGGCGTGGATCGGCACGTCGATGTGGAACCAGCCGACCGACTTCTTCGGATGGTTCACGATCCCGAATCTTCCCGTCGGCGCAAACCGCGGTCTCGGTCACGAGTTGCAGGAACTCCACGGCACGCTCGGCGAGATCATGCTCTACCTTATCGTGCTGCACGTCATCGGCGCGCTCAAGCACCAGTTCTGGGACAAGGACGGCAACCTCTATCGGATGCTGCCGTTCGGCAACCCGAAGTCCTGAGAGCGATAAGCATGAGCCCCCGGCCTTTCGGCCAGGGGCTCCGCTTCCGCCGGTCCACTCAATCCGGCAGCAAGTCGATCTCGGCTTACCAGAAGAAGTCGTAGATCACGTCGACCACTTCACCGGTGTAGACGTCCACCAGCAGTGCGTCGTCGTAATAGCGCACCCAGCGGTACGGGCCGTACACGTCCGGAAGGCGATAGTAGCCGGGGTCTCCGATCAGGTAATCCTGGCCGAAAAACAGCGGGTCGAGGTAGAACCCGATGCCAAGGCGCCGATACGAGTAGTTGCGGTAAGGCGAGTAGTACGGCCGCAGGTGATAGATGTTGCGGTTGTAGGTGCGATACTGTTGCCAGTCGTAACGCCTGTCGTTGCGCCAGCCGCGGTTCCACTGCCGCGAGTTGTCGCGGTTGTCGCGCCAGTTGCGGTCGTTGTCGCGACGGTCGTTCCGCCAGCGATCGTAGTTGCGCCGGTCGTCCTGGCGCTGGCCGCGATATTGCGTAGCGCGGTTGCGATCGAGGTAGGTCTGGTTGCGGTTCGGATCGACGTACGTGCGATTGCGCTGGGTCGTCGTCGCGCGAGCGCCGTCGCCCCATCCGCGGAACGCCTGCGTCTGACGCGGGGCCTGCTGGGCGCCGCGGTCGACATGGCGGTCGGTCCACTGGCCGCGCGACTCATTGGCAGCAGGGGTTTGCGTCCGCTGCTGGGCGCCATTGTTCCAGTTACGCTGGGCGGGCGCAGCCCGTTGCTGATTCCGGTCGCTGGACTGGCGGTCGCCGGAGTGGCGGTTGCCGCGGTCCTCGTGCTGGGCGCCGCGGTCGTGGTCGTTGTTGTCGTTGTGCCAATTCTGCGCTGACGCGGGAACGGCGGTGAAGGCAAGTGCGGCGGCCAAAGCGGCCAGAGCCCCGCCGGAAAGATACTTAATGGTCATTGTGGCATCTCCTGGTCAGCCGCCGAATGTGAACGGCCGGTAG
>DATJHD010000314.1:0-2151 GCA_035494275.1 Croceibacterium sp. | reverse complement strand
GATCGCTCACGGCGCGCCTTGTGAACCAACAGCAGCGGGAGCGGCAAGCATGTTCGGTAACTTGAAGCGCCTTCTTGCGGCGGCGGTGCTCAGCGCGGCTCTGGCCGCCTGCCAGGTGGTTCCGCATGGCCCGCCGGTCGTCGCTCCGCCGACCCCCAAGCCGACGACCGGGCCGAGCGGACTGCCGGAAGACCAGAACCGTCACCGGGTTGCCTTGCTGGTGCCGCTGTCGGGCGCCAATGGCGCGGTCGGCCACTCGATCGAGAATGCGGCGACGATGGCGCTGCTCGACACCAATGCCTCGAACCTGCGCATCACCACTTACGACACCGCGACCGGCGCGAGCAGCGCGGCGGCGCGAGCCATCGCCGACGGCAACAAGCTGATCCTCGGTCCGCTCCTCGGCGACGACGTGGCGGCGGTGGCGGCCAAGGCGAGGCCGGCTCACGTTCCCCTGATCAGCTTCTCGAACGATCGCTCGGTCGCTTCGCGCGACGTGTTCGTGATGGGCGTGGTGCCCGAACAATCGATCGACCGCACGGTCGGTTACGCCCTCGCCCACGGGTCCAAGCGCTTCGCGGCCATCGTGCCCGAAGGCGAGTACGGTCAGCGCGCCGAAGCGGCGCTCAGGAGCCGCGTCACGTCCGGCGGCGGGGCTTTCGTCGCGACCGAGCGGTACCCGCGCGGCGCCTCCACCATCGTCAGCGCGGCCAACCGCCTGAAGGCGAAAGGAGGCTACGACACCGTCCTCATCGCCGACGGCGCACGCCTTTCGGCCATCGGCGCGAGCCAGCTCAAGAAGGTCGGTGCCGCCTTGCCGCGGCTGCTCGGCACCGAGCTGTGGAGCGGCGAAGAGGATGTCGCGCGCTCGGGCGCGCTGCGCGGCGCATGGTTCTCGGCGGTGTCGGACGCGCGCTGGAGCCGCTTCTCGGCAAGCTACAAGTCCCGCTTCGGTGCGCAGCCCTATCGTGTCGCCACGCTGGGCTACGATGCCGTGCTGCTCACGTTGCGCATTGCCCGTGACTGGCGGCCGGGACGCGACTTCCCGACGTCCCAGATGTTCGACAACGGCGGATTCCTCGGCATCGACGGACCGTTCCGCTTCCGGCCGGACGGCGTGGTCGATCGCGCGATGGAAGTCCGCCAGGTCGGCGCCGGGACCGTCTCTGTGGTCAGCCCTGCCCCAACGCAGTTCTGAGGCGGCGGATAACCGCGCAAGCCGCGCTTGAGTCGAGGGGAATCCGCCCCTTATAGCCGATCCATGTCCCCAGAAGACGCAAGTTCCCTGTTCGACAAGCTGCCCGACGGCGGCGGCGATTACGATGCTTCCTCGATCGAGGTGCTGGAAGGGCTCGAGCCGGTCCGACGGCGCCCCGGAATGTACATCGGCGGCACCGACGAGCGCGCGCTGCACCATCTCGCCGCCGAGGTGCTCGACAACTCGATGGACGAGGCAGTCGCGGGGCACGCCAACCGCATCGAGGTGACGCTGGAGGATGGCAACCGCCTGACGATCGCCGACAACGGTCGCGGCATGCCGGTCGACGAGCATCCCAAGTTTCCGGGCAAGTCGTCGCTCGAAGTGATCATGACCATGCTGCACTCGGGCGGCAAGTTTTCCGGCAAGGCCTATGCGACCAGCGGCGGCCTGCACGGCGTCGGCGTGAGCGTGGTCAATGCGCTGTCGAAGCACGTTCGCGTGGAAGTGGCCCGCAACCGGGAGCTTTACGCGCAGGAGTTCTCGCAAGGCCACCCGACTGGGCCGCTGCGGCATCTCGGGACCACGCCCAACCGGCGCGGCACCACGGTCAGCTTCACACCCGACCCCGAAATCTTCGAGGATCGCCAGTTCAAGGCCGCGCGCCTGTTCAAGCTCGCCCGTTCGAAGGCCTACCTCTACGCCGGCGTCGAGATCAGGTGGAAATGCGCCGCCTCGCTCGCCTCGCAGGACGTTCCCGAGGAAGCCGTCTTCCAGTTCCCCGGCGGCCTTGCCGATCACCTCGCCGAAGAGATCGCCGGCCGCGAATGCGTGACCAGCCAGTTCTTCTCCGGGCGGCAGGACTTTCCCGACGACCAGGGCCGCGTCGAGTGGGCCGTCGCGTGGCCGCTGTGGTCCGACGGCGCCTACAGCTGGTACTGCAACACCGTGCC
>DATJHD010000313.1:0-10076 GCA_035494275.1 Croceibacterium sp. | reverse complement strand
TATCACCTGGATGCCGGTGCTGCTGTTTGCGATCATCTTCATGTGGACTCCGCCGCACTTCTGGGCGCTCGCGCTGTTCGTGAAGAGCGATTACGCCAACGCCGGCGTGCCGATGCTGCCGGTGGTCAGGGGCCAGGCGGTAACGCGGCGGCAAATCCTTGCCTATGCCATCCTCCTGTTTCCCGTCAGCCTCGCGCCATGGTGGGTCGGCGGGACGGGAGCCATTTACGGCGTCTGCGCGCTGGTCCTGTCGGCCCTGTTCGTTGCTTTCAGCCTGCCCGTGGCGCTGCGCCGCTCGGCCGAGGGCGACCCGATGAAGCCGGAAAAGCGCCTGTTCGCGTACTCCGTGCTTTACCTGTTCGCGGTGTTCACCGCGCTGGTGGCCGATCGCCTGATACTCGGCCAGGGACTGGCGGCATGACGCCCGACGAGCTCGAAGCGCTCAAGCGCGCCCGCCGCGGGCGCAACATCGCGCTGGCATGCGTGCTGTTCGCGTTCATCGTGCTGTTCTACGCGATCACCATCGTCAAGTTCGGGCACTGAGCCGTGGCGACCTCGTCCCGCTTTGGAAGGAATCATCGAACCGGGCTGATCATGGTTCTCGTCGCCTGCGCGATGCTCGGCCTGGGCTTTGCCGCGGTCCCGCTGTACCGGCTGTTCTGCCAGGTGACCGGTTATGCCGGCACCACCCAGCGGGCGACCGAGGCCGAAGCGGCAGACGCATCGCGCTTCGCCGGCAGCGCCGGCGGCAAGACCATTTCCATCCGGTTCGATTCCCAGGTCGAGCGCGGCATGCCATGGACCTTCAAGCCGCTGCAGGTCACCCACACGATCGCCATCGGCGAGCGCGACATGGCGCTGTTCCTGGCCGAGAACAATTCCGACCACCCGATAACCGGGGCGGCCACGTTCAACGTCGTGCCCGAGCAGACAGGTGCGTACTTCAACAAGATCCAGTGCTTCTGCTTCACCCAGCAGACGCTCCAGCCGCACCAGGCGGTGCGGATGCCGGTGATCTATTTCGTCGACCCCAAAATCCTCGACGACCCGGACGCGAAGGACGTCCAGCAGATCACCTTGAGCTACACATTTCACGAGGTGAAGGGGAAGTCCTCCTAACCCTCTGGACCCAAACGACAGGGGCCATTAAGGGCCTCACAAACAAGGATCAGGAAGCGATCATCATGGCCGGTGCCAAGACCCATCAATACCATATTCTGCCGCCCAGCATCTGGCCGCTGGTGGGGGCGACATCCGCGGTGACATTTACCAGCGGCATGGTGATGTTCATGCATACGCTGGCGAACTGGCCGATCGTTCTCGGTCTCGGCATCATGGGCTTGATCGCCACCTTCTTCGGCTGGTTTTCGAAAGTGATCAGCGAAGCCCAGCACGGCGACCATACGCCGGTCGTGCAGCTGCACCTGCGCTACGGCATGATCCTGTTCATCGCTTCGGAAGTGATGTTCTTCGTCGGCTGGTTCTGGAGCTGGTTCGACTTCGCGCTGTTTCCGAACGAGCTGTCCGACGTCGTCGGCGGGGTGTTTCCGCCCAAGGCGATCAAGGAAGTGATGAACCCGTTCGACCTGCCGCTGCTCAACACCCTGATCCTGCTGTGCTCGGGCACCACGGTCACCTGGGCGCACCACTGCCTGATCCACGGGGACCGCGACGGGCTCAAGAAGGGCCTGTGGATGACCATCCTGCTCGGCCTGACCTTCACCAGCGTGCAGGCTTACGAATACGCCCACGCCCCGTTCAGCTTCGGCCTGAACACCTACGGTTCCGCGTTCTTCATGGCGACCGGATTCCACGGCTTCCACGTGATCATCGGCACGATCTTCCTCATCGTGCAGCTGATCCGCGCCTACAAGGGCCACTTCACGCCGCGCCAGCATTTCGGCTTCGAGGCGGCGGCGTGGTACTGGCACTTCGTCGACGTCGTGTGGCTGTTCCTGTTCGTCGTGGTGTACATCTGGGGCGGCTGGGGCGCCGTCTACGAATAGGCCGATGCCGGACAACCCGGTCCACTCGAAAGGGCAGCCCGCCTTGCGCGAGGCTGCCCTTTTCGGCCTTTGCCCCAAGTGCGGCGCGAAGGCGCTGTTCGCGGGCTGGACTTCGTTTGCGCAGCGCTGCAGCGCCTGCGGGCTGGAGTTCCACAAGTTCAACGTCGGCGACGGCCCCGCGGCGTTCCTGACCCTGATCGTCGGTGCGGTGGTAATGATTCTCGCCGTCTGGCTGCAGCTCGCCGCCGAGCCGCCGTGGTGGGTGCACGTGATCCTGTGGGTGCCGCTCACCACACTCGGCGTGTTGTTCGGCCTGAGGGTGGCCAAGGCGGCACTGTTGTGGTCGGAATACCGCCAGAAGACCGGTGAAGCAGGCCGCCAGTGACGCGCCGCATTCCGATCATTGCGACGCTCGTGGTGCTTGCCGCGGCAGGCGTAATGATCCGCCTCGGCATCTGGCAGCTCGATCGCATGGAGTGGAAGAAGGGCCTCATCGCCCAGTACGAGGCCGCCCAGAAAAGCGGCGCCGAAGTGCCGTGGCCCTCGTCGGCTGCCGATGTCGAGCGCGCGCTGTTCCATCGCAGCCGCATCGTTTGTGCAAAGGTGGTCGGGATCGATGCGATCGCCGGGCAATCGGCCCAGGGCCAGCCCGGGTGGTCGCACATCGCCCATTGCCGCCTGCCCGACTTCGCGGCGGCGGACGTCGCGCTCGGTTGGTCCGATGGGCCGAACAACCCGCCATGGAGCGGCGGCGAAGTGACCGGCTGGGTGTCCTCGGGCGCCCGCGGCGCCCGGCTCATCGCCTCACCACCGCAGGCGGGCCTCGTGCAATTGTACCGATCGGGACCGCCGGACCCCACGCCCACCGGGCATTTGTTCTACGCGATCCAGTGGTTCGCCTTCGCGGCGATGGCGCTGGTGATCTACCCCCTGGCGCTGAGGAAGCGCTGGCGCGGCGAGGCAAGCGGCTGAGCTACCTGTACATCCCGTCGCGCATGTTGATGCCGTGCTCGAGCCACATCTTCAGCGCCGCGACCATCTGCGACCAGCCCATGCAGTTGCCGTAGCTCGCCTCGAGCGCGGCCGGAGTGTCGTGCCAGCCTTCCTCGCCTATCTCCACCTTGGTGCGGCCGTCGTCGGTCGGCCTGAACGTCATCGTCACGGTGACCCGATAATCGGTGCCGGGCTCGTTGGCCTTCCATTCGACGACGATGCGCTCGTCCGGAACCACCTCCTTGACCCACACCGGGAAGGGACCGGGGAAGTCGTGGAATTCCCAGGTGACCGTCGCGCCTTGCTCGAGCCGCCCTTTCGCTCCGCCGGTGGTGAAGTAGCGCGACAGCTGGTCCGGATCGGCGATGGCTTCGAACACCTCGTGCACCGGCCTCGCGATGTAGGCGAATACCTTGAACTTGAGCTCCATGGCGCTGATCCCCTTTTTCTGCCCAACGCTCTAGCGTGACTTTCGGTTTTGCAAAAAATCACGCGCCCGGCTGGCGTCGATTGCTTGCCGCGCTCGCCCCTCGCCGCTAACCGGCGCAGCGGATGGAGTACATCTCGACCCGCGGCAGCGCCCCGGCGCTCGACTTCGAAGGCGCGACGCTGGCGGGACTGGCGGCGGACGGTGGCCTGTACCTGCCGCGCGAGTGGCCGAAATTCGCGGCCGACGAGATCGCCGCCATGCGCGGCCTGTCCTATCCGGAATTGGCCGCGCGGGTGATGCAGCCGTTCGTCGGCGACAGCCTCTCGCCGGGGCGCCTGTTCGAGTTGTGCGAGGAGGCTTACGCCAGGTTCGCCCATGTGGCCGTCACACCGCTCACCCAGCTCGACGAGCGCCACTGGCTGCTCGAGCTGTTCCACGGGCCGACGCTGGCGTTCAAGGACGTGGCCCTGCAGCTGCTCGGCCTCTTGTTCGAGGAGTTCCTGTCGCGCCGCGACGAGCGCCTGACGATCGTCGGCGCGACCAGCGGCGACACCGGCAGCGCGGCGATCGACGCGGTCGCCGGGCGCGAGCGGATCGACATTTTCATGCTCCACCCGAAGGGCCGCGTCAGCGACGTCCAGCGCCGGCAGATGACCACCGTCAAGTCACCGAACGTCTACAACATCGCCATCGACGGCAGCTTCGACGACGCCCAGGCGATGGTGAAACGGATGTTCGGCGACACGGCGATGACCGGGCGCTTGCGCATCAGCGCGGTCAACTCGATCAACTGGGCGCGGCTGATGGCCCAGGTCGTCTATTACTTTGCCGCCGCGCTGCAGCTCGGCGCTCCGGCGCGCAAGGTCGCCTTCAGCGTGCCGACCGGCAACTTCGGCGACGTATTCGCGGGGCACGTCGCGTCGCGGATGGGACTCGCCGTCGAGCGGCTGATCGTCGCCACGAACGTGAACGACATCCTCCACCGCGCGCTGTCGGCGGGCGACTACTCCGCCGGGACCGTGACACCGACCGCCGCTCCGTCGATGGACATCCAGGTCAGCTCGAACTTCGAGCGCCTGCTGTTCGACGTCGGCGGCCGCGACGGCGCGGCGCTCGCCGAGCAGATGCGCGGGTTCGAAGCTTCGAGGGCCATGCGCCTGACCAACGCGCAGCGCGAAGGCGCCGCCGCGCTCTTCGCCAGCGCCCGCGCCGACGCCGGGAAAATGAGCGAGGCGATGCGCTGGACGTGGGAGCATTGCGACGGAGAGGTGATCGACCCTCATACGGCGATCGGCCTCCACGCCGCGCGCCACGCCGGCTTGCCGGCCGATGTGCCGATCGTCACCCTTGCCACGGCGCACCCGGCCAAGTTCCCCGATGCCGTCGAGCGCGCCACGGGCACGCGGCCCGCCCTCCCGCCGCGCGTCGGCGACCTGTTCGAGCGCGACGAGCGCTATGTCGAGCTGCCCGGGGACTACGACGCTGTCGCCGCCTACGTCGCGGAGCACGCGACGCCCACCCGCTGATGACCGAGCTGGTCCGGCAACCGCTGATCATGGCCGGCGAAGGCTGGGCGGATTACGGCCTCGTCGACAGCGGCCACGGCCGCAAGCTCGAGCGCTACGGGCCCTACCGTTTCATTCGCCCTGAGCCACAGGCCCTGTGGTCTCCGCGGCTCGCCGAGTGGGATGCCGACGGCGAGTTCGTGCCCGGCTCCGACGAGGACGGTGGCGGCCGCTGGCAGTATTTCCGCGAGGTGCCCCGCGACGGTTGGCCGCTCGCGTGGAACGAAGTCCGCTTCACTGCGCAATGCACGCCGTTCCGCCACCTCGGTTTCTTCCCCGACATGGCGCCAGTGTGGGAGTGGATGCGCGAGCGCCTCGAAAAACCTCCCCGGGAAGGGAAACGGGACGATCCGCAGCTTGGCGAAGGGAGCGCGCTGCAAACACCCTCGTTCGACGCCGCGCCCCCCTTCCGTCGGACGGCTTCGCCGTCTGCGATCACCCCGTCCCCGGGAGGCCATCTTACCCTCAACCTCTTCGGCTACACCGGTGTCGGCACCTTGGCGCTCAGCGGGTGCGGTCCGGTCACCCACGTCGACGCCAGCAAGAAATCGGTCGCCCAGGCACGCGAGAACGCGGCACTTTCGGCCATGGCGGAGCGCCCGGTCCGCTGGCTGGTGGACGACGCCGCCAAATTCGCCGCCCGCGAGGTGCGGCGCGGCGGCCGTTACGACGGGATCATCCTCGATCCGCCCAAGTTCGGCCGCGGGCCGAAGAACGAGACCTGGCGGCTCGAGGAAGGTCTGCCGCCGCTCATCGCCGACTGCCGCCGGCTGCTCGATGCCGAGAGCCGTTTCCTGTTCCTCACGGTCTATGCCGTGCGCATGAGCAGCCTCGCCTTGGCCGGCCTCCTCGCCGAACACTTCACGGGTCTTCCCGGCGCAATCGAGCACGGAGACCTTGCGGTGCGGGAGGAAGGAGAAGGCGGCCGCCTGCTGCCGACGGCCATCTTCGCTCGCTGGCGGGCCGATTGACTTCAACCGGTGCCGGGCGAGCGGCGAAATCGAATTTGGACGGAACTTGCCGACGCTTGCGCACCGTTCAATCGGGCAGAGTTCGCGTACGCGCCGGTGGCCTCGGCCGATGGCCAATGCCGCAACGGCCCCGGCGGTTGTGCAAAGCCGTTTCGAGGCGGCACGCGGGTGCCCATTAAGGTGTGGCTGGTGGCACTGATCCTGGTCCGTGCCGTCGCCGCTGCGGTGTTCGCCCTGATGGGAACCGGCCACCTGCCCTAGGGACGCTGGTTCGCGAACCGCTGGACTCGCGGCCGATGCACTGCCATCGGCGCGCGCATGGCCGACAGCCTCTACCTCGAGATCGCCGATTTCGTGCACATGGTGCACACCGGCATCTATTCGGAAGAGACCGGGCGTCCGCAGCCCTTGCGCTTCTCCATTCGCGTGAAGCTGAAGGCGATCCCGCGTTACGAACCCGACACCTCGCTCGACGCCAGCAAGAACTACATGGACCTGAAGTTCGCCGCTTCGCGCGCGCTGCCCGAAGGGGTGCATTTCAAGCTGATCGAGGCCGTCGCCGAGCACATCTGCGACACATTGTTCGTTGAGGACGAGCGGGTCGAGGAAGTCCGGGTCAAGATCGTCAAGCTGGCCCTCAGCGAGGCGCACGAACAGATCGGCATCACGCTCACGCGCGAGCGCGGATGATGGCGGGCGGTGGCGTGATTTTCGCTCGCGATCTGCCCGACGTTCCGCTCGATGCAGCCGCGGAGTTCTACACGCTCGTGCCCGGCATACGGGATGACTTCAAGACACACCCGCAGCTCACCCTGACGATCGTGTTCGATCCGGCTGGACACGAGCATCATGCGTGGCGGCTCGCCGCCATTCAGGCGCTCGCGCGAGAGGTCGCGCCGGCGGGGCGCGTGAACGGGCTCGTCGGAAAGAACTCTGACCCTGTTCAGAAAGCCTGTGAATGGTTGCAGAAAGCCCCCGGCATCACGGGCCAATTGCTGGCGGTCGACTGACCTTGACCCGTTCCTGCTCCCAGGCGATCTGTGTCGTTAAAGGCCATGACCGGTTCGCTCGCCCGCACCGTGAGATTCCTCGAGCGGCAAGCCGGCACTTTCGCAAACCGAAACGTCTTTCCCATGGACAGTGTCTGATGTGCAGCGTTGCGTGTAGGCTTTGCCGGCAACCGGCCATGAAAGCTGGACGAATCACTCGGCAAGCCGGAATGCGTTGAGTTTGGACCCCGCAAGGCCCAGAGTGCCCCGATGACCTGCAGCAAACCCCTCGTCGACGCGTTCAACCGGCGGATCAGCTACCTGCGCCTGTCCGTGACGGACCGCTGCGACTTGCGCTGCACCTACTGCATGCCCGAGCAGATGCAGTTCCTGCCGCGCAAGGACGTGCTCAGCCTCGAAGAGCTGCACAAGCTGGCGCTCGCCTTCATCGAGCGCGGTATCACCAAGATCCGCCTGACCGGCGGCGAGCCGTTGGTGCGGCGCGACGTGATCGAGTTGGTCCACGCGATCGGCCGCAAGCTCGGGGCGGGCCTGGAGGAGCTGACCCTCACCACCAACGGCACCCAGCTCGAGAGTTTCGCCGACGATCTCGCCGCCGCCGGCGTGAAGCGGATCAATGTCTCGCTCGACACGATGGACGGCGCGCTGTTCGAAAAGCTCAGCCGCCGCGACCGCCTTGCAAACGTGCTTCGTGGGATCGCCGCCGCGAGACAGGCGGGGCTCAAGGTCAAGCTCAACACCGTGGCGCTGAAGGGGCTGAACGAGGACGAAATCCCGTTCCTCATCGAATGGGCGCATGCGAACGGCCACGAGATCACGCTGATAGAAGTGATGCCGCTCGGCGAAGTCGAGGGCGAGCGGATCGATCATTACCTGCCGCTTACCGCGGTGAAGGATGTGCTCGATCGCCAATGGACGCTGACGCCGTCCGAGCACCGCAGCGGCGGCCCGGCGCGCTATTTCGACGTGGCCGAAACCGGAGGCCGGCTCGGGCTCATCACGCCCTTGACGAACAATTTCTGCGCCGGCTGCAACCGCGTGCGTGTCACCGCGACCGGGCGGCTCTACGCCTGCCTCGGCGGCGCCGAGCAGGTCGATCTGCGTGCCGCGCTGCGCTCCGACGCGCCGGACGCCAACCTTGCCGCCGCGCTGGATGAGGCGATGCGCATCAAGCCCGAGCGGCACCATTTCCGCATCGAGCGCGGCGCCGCTCCCGCCCAGCCGCGGCACATGTCGCTGACGGGCGGCTGAGCATGCGTTCACCGACCCAGATCGTCATTCGAGCGAAGGCGGCAGCCCGGCGCATCAAGGCGCGCGCGCAGCGCTCGATCGCTTCTGGGTTCCCCCCTTCGCTCGGATGACGAACTTTTCCTGTGGCCGTCAAACTCGTCTTCCTCGGCAGGCTGGCCGACATAGCGGGCGGGCCTGACCGCGAGGTGGAATCGCCGCTCGACTGGCGAGGGCTCCTGGACACGCTGAACGACGGCGTCCGTGACTGGGCTGCAGGCGAAAAGGTAAAGCTCGCCGTCAACGGCGTCGTTCTGGCCGACAAGACGATGCTCGCGGCAAAGGACGGTGACGAGGTCGCCCTCCTGCCACCCGTCAGCGGAGGCTGAGGGTGAAGGACGTCCGCCTCCTCACCGAGCCATTCGCTCCCGGCCCGCTAGTCGGAGTGTTCACCAATGCCCATCCGGGGCTCGGCGGGGTCTGCACCTTCGTCGGCGAGGTCAGGGGCGGTGAGAGCGTCGAAGCCCTCGAGCTGCTTCATTACGAGCCGCTGACGCTCGCCGGCATGGAGGCGCTCGCCGATGAAGCGCTCGCGCGGTTCGAGCTGATGGGCATTCTCATCGTCCATCGGGTCGGCGAGATGCGGCCAGGCGAGCCGATCGTGCTGGTCTCCGCCGCCGCCCGCCACCGCCGCGCGGCGATCCAGGCGGTCGACTTCGCGATGGATCGCCTGAAGTCCGATGCATGGTTCTGGAAGCGCGAGAAACGGGACGGCATCTGGCAATGGATCGACCCGCGCCCCGAAGATCACGCCGATCTCGCGCGGTGGAATGGCTAGGGCAGGTTCGCAGCCAACTGGTCGAGTGTCCTGTCCTCCGATGTGACGTAGCCGGCCACCTCGTCGCGAACGGTTCCGATCCGACCCGGCGCCTGGCCATGCGTCGCCGCGTCGTCGTAAAGTATGTCGAGATCGGCGAGCGGGATCATCGTCTTGGCGCGCGCCGCGCGAACGTCCGCGAGGGCTGCTTCCGCCTTGGCCCACGCATCGTCTCCGACGACGGCGCCGCGGCCGGCAGTGATGGTGTCGCGGGCGCCGGCGACCTCATCGACGAACGCCTGGTGAGCCGCCCTGGCGTCGGCTGCCAGTTTCGACACCCGGTCCAGCGTGGCCGGCGCGACCGGCGTCAGCACCGGCTCCGACGGGACCGGCAGCAGCGCGCCGCTCTCACGCTCGCCGGGCCGTATCGCGAGGCTCGGGTAGGCGCTCTGCGCGCTGGCGCAGGCGGCGAGGGCGCATATCGGGATCAAGGCGAGACAGCGCCGCAACATCGCCCTGGCGCTTAGCGGCAACGATCGCCGCTTACCAGCGGCCAAGCATCGCAACCGGCTTGCGCTCACCGTTGACAGCCACCACCTCATCGCCTAACGGCGTCGCTCTTTCCGGCGCCCTGCTGGCGCCCTTTTTGTCGTTTCCGCCGCCCGCGGTGGACGCGACAGCATAAACGAATGGATTAGGTGTAACCATGTTCGCAATCGTGCGCACGGGCGGCAAGCAGTATCGCGTTTCCGCCGGAGACAAGATCGCCGTCGAGAAGCTGGCGGGCAACGCCGGCGACACGATCGAGCTGGGCGAGGTGTTGCTCGCGGGCGACGGCGGTGAGCTGAAGGAGGCCGGCAAGGTCAAGGTCGCGGCCGAGATCATCGCCCAGGCGAAGAGCGAGAAGGTCACGGTGTTCAAGAAGCGCCGGCGGCACAACTATCGCCGCAAGGCCGGGCACCGGCAGCAGATGACCCTGCTGCGGATCGTCCAGGTCGGCGATTCGAAGATCGAGAAGAAGGCAGCGGCGCCGAAGAAGGAAGCCGCTCCGAAGACG
>DATJHD010000312.1:0-6953 GCA_035494275.1 Croceibacterium sp. | reverse complement strand
TGGTTGCGCACGAGCCAGCTGACCAGTTCGGTCTCGTCGCGCGAAAGGCCTAGGCGCGGGCACAGCTCGAGCGCGATCTGCGCCCCGATCACCGAGTGGTCGCCGCCGCGACCCTTGGCGATGTCGTGCAGCAGCGTCGCGACGTAGAGCGAGCGGCGGCTGGCCAGGCGAGAAATCACTTCCGCCGAATGAGGATGGTCTTCCTTCAGCTCGCCGCGCTCGATCTTGGCGAGAAGGCCGATCGCGCGGATGGTGTGCTCGTCCACCGTGTAGTGGTGGTACATGTCGAACTGCATCTGCGCGCCGACCTTGCCGAAATCGGGTACGAAGCGGCCGAACACGCCGGCCTCGTTCATCCACCGCAGCACCATTTCGGGGTCGTGGCGGCCGGTCAGGAGGGCGAGGAACGCGGCATTCGCCCGCGGGTCCGCGCGCACGTGGGCGTCGATCGCCTTCACGTCGCGGGCGATCATCCGCAGGGTCTCCGGGTGGATCTCGTAGCCATGCTCTTCGGCGAGCTGGAAGATCTCGATGAGCCGCACCGGGTCCTTCTCGAACCAGTCGTCGGCCGGCGCGGCGATCTTGCCGCCGAAGACCTTGTAGCCCTTGAGCTCGCGAGGACGGGGCCGGAAGGTGGCGAGCAGGCCGCGCGCCTTCTTCTTTCCAGCCATTTCCTCGTCGATGTGGGTCAGGAACACCCCGGTCAGGTGGCCGACGTGGCGCGCCTGGAGAAAATAGTATTGCATGAACCGCTCCACCGCGCGCTTGCCGGTGCGGTCGGCGAACTGCATCCGAGCCGCAACCTCGCGCTGCAGGTCGAAGGTCAACCGGTCCTCGGCGCGATTGGTGGTCATGTGGAGGTGGCAGCGCACCGCGAGGAGGAAGTTCTCCGCCCGCCGGAATGTGCGGTATTCCTGGGCGGTGAGCAGCCCGACATCGACCAGTTCGGCCGAGCTCTTCACGCGGTGGATGTACTTGCCGATCCAGTAGAGCGTCTGCAGGTCGCGCAAGCCGCCTTTGCCGTCCTTGACGTTGGGCTCGACGACGTAGCGGCTGTCGCCCATGCGAACATGTCGCTGATTTCGCTCATCGAGCTTCTCGGCGACGAACTGGGCTTCGCTGCCGGGGACGACATCGCTCCAGAAGCGGCGGCTGGCCTCGTCGTACAGCGCCTGATCGCCCCAAAGGTAGCGGCCCTCGAGGATGGCCGTGCGGATCGTCAGGTCGTGCTTGGCCATTCGCACCATCTCGTCGAGCGAACGGCTCGAATGGCCGACCTTGAGGCCAAGGTCCCACAGGTAATAGAGCATCGCCTCGATCACCTGCTCGCACCACGGCGTGCTCTTGGCGGGGGTGATGAAGGCGATGTCGACGTCCGAATGCGGCGCCATCTCGCCGCGGCCGTAACCGCCGACAGCGATGAGCGTGAGGCGCTGTGCCGCGGTCGGATTGGGCGCCGGGAAGACGTCGGCGATGACGTGGTCGTGCAGCACCCGGATCAGCTGGTCCATCAGGAACGAGTGCCCGTAAACACACTGGTAGCCGGCGCTCGGCTGCTCGGCGAGGCGCCTAGCGAGCTCTTCGCGGCCTTTCTCGAGCGCGCCCTTGAGCAAGCCGACGACTTTCGGCCGCGCCTTGTGCACCCCGCGATCGGCCACGGCTAAAGCAACGGCCTCGGCCAAATCGCGGCGATCGATCACGGCGCGCTGGTTGGGGATGATGATGGCGCTCATCGGTTCCGACATAGATAGAAGCGCACGCCGTGCAATGCACGCAGCCTTCGAGGCCTTTCGCCCGGTCGCTCGCTATGCCAAAGAGCGCGCGCCGAACCGAAGGACGCATTGCCGCATGCTCGACCTGCTTTCCGCCGCCGCCCAGCAGCCGATCTACTGGGCGGATCTGGGCTTGAGGCCCGGCATCCCCATCGGCTCCTTCACGCTGCGGTTCTATTCGCTGGCCTATCTCGCCGGCATCCTCCTCGGCTATTGGCACCTTTCCAAGATGATCAAGGCGCCGGGCGCGCCGATGGCGCAGCGCCACGCCGACGACCTGTTCTTCTACTGCACGATCGGCATCATCGTCGGCGGACGACTGGGCTACGCCGCGTTCTACACCGGCGGGGTGACCGGCAAGCCGAGCCTGTTCACCCATTTCACACCCGGCGTTTTTCCAAGCTGGGACCTGCTGCGGCTGTGGGACGGCGGGATGAGCTTCCACGGCGGGCTCATCGGCACGGTGCTGGCGATCGCCTGGGTATCATGGCGCAACAAGCTGTCGTTCATCCGCATCTGCGACTACATCGCGGTCAACGTGCCGTTCGGGATGATATTCGGCCGCATCGCCAATTTCATCAACGGCGAGCTCTGGGGCCGGCCCGTCAGCGGCTACCTGCCGTGGGAGATGGTCTTCCCGGGGGATCCGCTGCAATTGCCGCGCCATCCGAGCCAGCTGTACGAAGCGGCCCTCGAAGGGGCGCTGATGATCGCCATCATGCTGCCGCTGTTCTGGAAGACCCGCGCGCGCTTCCGCACCGGGCTGATGATGGGCGTGTTCGTCGCAGGCACGACCCTTGCCCGGTTTATCGTCGAGTTCTTCCGCGAGCCGGACCAGCAGCTGGAGCAGTTCGCCCACGATACGGGGCTCAGCATGGGCCAGTGGCTGTCGATCCCGCTGATCGTGCTCGGCCTGCTCTTCGTCGTCCGCGCATTGATGCGCCCGCCGCTGGCCGGTGCGCCCACGGCCGCCGAAGCAAAACCCGCGGCGGAGAAGATCGAAGCCAAGCCCGCCGAGGAATGACCGGCGAGCGCAATCTCGCCGAAATCTTCCGCCGGCTGATCGCCTCGACCGGACCGATCAGCCTGGCGCACTACATGGCCGAGGCGAACGCCCGCTATTACGCGGGTGCCGACCCGCTCGGCGCCGGCGGCGACTTCGTCACCGCGCCCGAGATCAGCCAGCTGTTCGGCGAGCTGATCGGCGTATGGCTGGCCGACATGTGGCTGCGGGCCGGAAGCGAGGTCCCGGTTCATTACGTCGAGCTGGGCCCGGGGCGGGGGACGCTGGCGCGCGACGCGTTGCGGGCGATGAAGCGCTTCGGGCTAGAGCCGCAAGTGCATCTGGTCGAGACCTCGGCCGCATTGAGGAAGCTGCAACTGGCGGCGGTGCCCGCCGCGCAGTTTCACCCGGACCTGACGAACGTTCCGTTCGAGGGCCCGATCCTGCTCGTCGCCAACGAATTCCTCGATGCCTTGCCGGTGCGTCAGCTGATCTGCACCCATGGCGGCTGGCGCGAGGTGATGGTGACGGTCGAGTGCGGGCGCTTCGTCGGCGCGCCGGGATCGACTCCGATGGATGCGGCCCTGCCCGAGGAGCGGCGCCGCCAGCCCGAAGGCACGTTGATCGAGACCAGCCCGGCGCAGGCCGCGATCGTCCACGAAGTCGCCGGCCGGCTGGCCGAGCAGGGCGGCGCGGCGCTGTTCGTCGACTACGGCCATGTCGAACCTCGCACCGGCTCGACCTTCCAGGCGGTGCGGCGGCACGAAAAGGTCGATCCGTTCGAGAACGCCGGCACCGCCGACCTCACCGCGCACGTCGATTTCGCGAGCCTCGCGCAAGTGGCCAAGGCGCGCGGCGCCCGCTGGCTCGGCACCGTTTCCCAGGGCGACTGGCTGCGCGCGCTCGGCATCGAAGCCCGCAGCGAGGCGCTTGGTCGCTCAGCCCCGCAACACCGCGAGGCCCTCGATTCGGCGATGCACCGACTGATCGAAGCCGACCAGATGGGTGAGCTGTTCAAAGTCATGGCCCTCGCGGCACCCGGCTGGCCTGACGGGGCCGGGCTGTAATGGCCGGCCACCGCGTCTCGCATCGCTCGCTCGCCGTTGCGGCGCTGTCGACCGTCGTCGAGTGGTACGACTTCACGCTGTACCTCTACTTCGCGACGGTCATTGCCCGGGTGTTCTTCGGCGGCGGCGGAGCGGGCCTGGCCGCGACGCTAGGCGGGTTTGCCGTTGCGTACCTGATGCGCCCGGTCGGCGCGGTCGTACTCGGCCATATCGCCGACCGGCACGGTCGGCGGCCGATGCTGCTGCTGTCGATGGCGATAATGTCGCTGGCCATGCTGCTGACCGCGCTCCTGCCCACCCTCGCGCAGATCGGGCCGGCGGCGGCGTGGCTGCTGTTCGGCCTGCGCTGCGTGATGGGCTTCTCCGTCGGCGGCGAATACACGGGCGTCATCTCCTACCTGCTGGAGGGTGCGCGAGCGGAGCGTCGCGGCCTGATCGCGTCGCTGGCGGCCGCATCGAGCGAGGTCGGCGCCTTGCTCGCGGTCGGCCTGTCGGCGGCAACCGTCAGCGTCCTGTCGGAGGCGCAACTCCAGGCCTGGGGGTGGCGCATCCCCTATCTCGTCGGCGCCGCGCTGGCCGGCACGGTCTGGCTGGCCCGCTCGACGATGGAGGAATCACCCGATTTCGAGCGGCTGCGGGCGGATGGCGCCCTTCACGCGCGTCCGCTGGTGCATGCCGTCTCGCAGCAGTGGGGTGCGCTGTTGCGCGCTTTCGCGATCTCCTCGCTGGGGTCGATCACGTATTATGTCGGGATCACCTACGTCCCGGCCTTCCTGACGACCACGGGCGCGGTCGCCGAGGCGGATTCGCTTTGGCTGTCCACGGTGGCGGCGGTGGCGGTGATCCTCGTCACCCCCTTCGTCGGTGTGCTGTCGGACCGTTTCGGACGCAGGCCGGCGCTGATCGTCCTCGCCGCATGCAGCGCCGCGCTGCCCATCGCGATGTTCCGGCTGATGAGCGCCGGCTCGATCGGCGCGGCCCTGCTGGGCGCGGTCGTGCTGGCGCTGGTCGCCGGCGGTGTGAGCGCGGTCGGCGCCATTGCCACCGGGGAGCAGTTCACGCACGAGAGCAGGGCCAGCGGGCTGGGGTTGGGTTACACCGTGGCGACAGTGGTCTTCGGTGGCCTCACGCCGTACGTCGCGCAGCGGCTCGTCGAGACGACCGGCTCGCCGCTGTTGCCGGGGATCATGATTGCCGTGGTCGCCGTCGCGGCGCTGCCGGTGTTCGTGCGGATGCGTGAAACGGCGCCGCGGCGCGCTGGCTAGCCGACGATCGCCTCTTTCGGCAGCGTCATCTCGACCACGAGGCCGCCGTCCTCGAAGTGCCTTTTCCACGATCCGCGGAGCTGCGTCATGCTCATGTCGACGAGGCGCGAGCCGAAGCCCTCCTTGGGCTCCCTTTTCGGCGGCTTGCCGCCCTTCTCTCGCCAGTGGAGCTTCACCTTCTCGCCCTTGTCGGCGACTTTCAGGGAGACCACGCCATCGCTCGTGGCGAGCGCGCCGTACTTGGCCGAGTTGGTCGCCAGCTCATGGAAGACGAGCGCCAGCGGAGTGGCGGTGCGCGTGCTGATGGCCATGTCGTCCCCGCTGATTTTCACCCGTGCGCCTTCGCCGCTGCCGTAAGGCGCGAACAGCTCCTCGAGCAGCCGGCGCAAGTGACCGCGCGTGGCGCCATCGACGGGCCGCACGAAATCGTGCGCGCGGCCGAGCGCGGTGATCGTCGCGGTGAGGGCTTCGGCAAACTGCCTGGCCTCTGGATGCTTGCGAGCCGACAGTGACACCAATCCCGCGACGACCGCGAAGATGTTCTTGATCCGGTGGCTCAGCTCCCTGGCGAGCAGGTCGCGGGCCTCGGAAGCCTCGTAGATGTCATGGATATCGACCGCGGTCCCGAACCAGCGGATGATCTTGCCTTCGGCGTCGCGCACCGGCAGCGCGCGGGAAATCATCCAGCGGTATTCGCCGTCGTGCCGGCAGAGGCGGTGCTCGACCTCGTAGATTTCGCCGGTCTTGAGCGAGTGCTGCCAGAGGGCGCTGGCCTTCTTCCAGTCGTCGGGATGGAATGCGGAGCCGCTCTGGTCGTCGCGCTGGCCGGTGAACTCGATCATCCGCTGGTTGAAGTAGTCGAAATGCCCGTCGGGCGTGGCCGACCAGGCGATCGCCGGGATCGAATCGGCGAGGATGTGCAGGTACTCCTCGCTGGCATCCAGCTCGCGCCGAGCGGCGAGGGCGATGCGATGGGTGCGCAGGCGCTGCATGACGGCGTCGGCGAGCACGCGAACGCCCTCGCGTTGGAGCTTGGTCAGGCCTTGAGGTCGTGCCTTGCGGTCGACGACGCACAAGGTACCGAGCGGCGCGCCTTCACCGGAAATCAGCGGATAGCCGGCATAGAAACGGACATGCTCGGGACCGGTCACGAGCACATGGTCGGCGAAGCAGGGGTCGACCGAAAGGTCCCTTACCTCGGTCATGCCGGCGACCATCATCGTGCGGCCGCAGAATGAAATGTCACGTGGCGTTTCGCGTACCTCGAGGCCATGCCGGGCGACAAAGCGCTGGACGTCCCTTTCGAGCCAGGTGATCAGCGCAAGGTCTGTCTCGCACAAGTGCGCGGCAAATCTCACGATGGCCACGAGCTCGGGATCGTCCTGCAGCGATTCGATGCCGTAGGCGGCCAGAACCTGCGCGCGCGCATCCTCCCCGCTGTAGGCAGGGTCCGGGGCAGACCCGGCAGGCCATGGAGGAAGCTCGGCATTTTTCATGATTAACCCGTCGCGCTCAAACTACCGCGAAAAGTCGTTGGGCAAAACAACATATGTCGCTCAGCCCTTCGCTCCGAGACGATTGCATCCGTAACCGGTTTGCGGCGCCTGTGCGCCTTGCTAAGGCGCGTGCCGAGAGGACTTGGCATGCGCGCGACTCCCGAATTCGACTTCGGCCTTTCCGACGAGGCCGAGATGATCCGCGACACGGTTGCCCGTTTCGCCGAGGCGCGGATCGCGCCGATGGCCGAGGCGATCGACCGTGAGGATCGCTTTCCCCGCGAGCTGTGGCCCGAGATGGGCGAGCTCGGGCTGCACGGGATCACGGTGCCCGAAGCCGATGGCGGGCT
>DATJHD010000311.1:0-13841 GCA_035494275.1 Croceibacterium sp. | reverse complement strand
GGCCTTCGCCCGCTCGATGGCCTCGGCGCCGTCGGCTACCGAGTCGACGGCGAAACCGCTGGCCTGCAAGACGTCGCAGAACAGCTTGCGGTTCAAATCGTTGTCCTCGACAACGAGGATTCTCTTTGTCATTGCGCCCCCGGATCCCCTTCCACCCCCGCGGAAGTGTTGATCATCTTGTAGCCTAATTGTGGATAACTGACAATTCTCAAGGTTAATCAGTTTGTAGCGCCCGACCCATTCGGGATTTCCCTGAGGTCGCTGGCATGGGTGCTCGCCGACGATAAGCGCGCCAACCGCTTCCTCGGCCTGACCGGTCTCACGCCCGACCAGCTGCGCGCCGGGATCGGCACCCGCGAAGTCCAGCTCGCGGTCCTCGACTTTCTCTGCGCGCACGAGCCGGATCTTGTCGCGGCCGCCGATTCGCTCGGCCTCGAGCCCGCGGCGATCGCCTCGGCGCGCGAGGCGCTCGCCCGATGAGCCGGCCGCTGGTGGTGACGGACTGCGACGAGGTGCTGCTGCACATGGTGCGGCACTTCCGCGACTGGATGGGCGAACAGCATGGCATTGCATTCGCTCTCAGCGGCAATCCGTTCGCCGAGACTTTCCTGCTGCCGGGTCGCAGCGAGCCACTGAGCTTCGAGGAAAAGTGGCAGTTCCTCGACGCGTTCTTCGACGGCGAAATGGCCCGGCAGACGCCTATCGCCGGTGCCGTGGAAGCGGTCGCAGAGCTCCAGCGTGAAGCCGACGTCGTCGTGCTGACCAACTTGCAGGACCGCTACAACGCCGCCCGCACCGCGCAGCTGCGCGAGCACGGCTTTGCCGTCCCGGTGGTCACCAACCAGGGCCCCAAGGGGGCGGCGCTGAAGCGTATCGTCGACGAGTATGCTCCGAACCGCGCGGTGTTCGTCGACGACCTGGCGCATCATCACGCCTCGGCGGCGGAGACCTTGCCCGATATCCGACGGCTGCACTTCTGCGGCGAAGAGGCGATCGCCGCGCACGTCCCTTGCGCATTCGAAGCCGGTCATGCCCACGCGCGCATCGACGCCTGGGACGAGGCCTTGCCCTGGCTGCTCGAAACGTTGCATGGAGCGCCGCGATGAGTATCGCCGACCGCCTCGCCGAGCTCGGCATCGAGCTGCCGCAACCCGCCGCCCCCGTGGCGAGCTACGTTCCGGTCGTGATCGCCGGCGGCCTTGCCCACGTTTCGGGGCAATTGCCGTTCATCGGCGGGGCGCTGGTGACCGGGCGCCTCGGCGAGGATGTCGATCTCGACCTCGGCGCGCGGGCTGCGCGCGCCTGCGGGCTGATGATCCTCGCCCAGCTCAACGCGGCGCTCGGCTCGCTCGAGCGGGTCGAGCGCGTCGTCAAGCTCGGCGCGTTCGTCAATTCGGCGTCGCCTTTCACCGACCAGCCCAAGGTCGCCAACGGAGCATCCGACCTCATGGTCGAGGTGTTCGGGGACAGGGGCAAGCACGCCCGCAGCGCCGTCGGCGTGCCCGTGCTGCCGCTCGGCGCGGCGGTCGAGGTGGACGCGATCGTTGCCGTGGCGGCTGCTTGATTCGCTGCTGGCCCCCGCGCCCGATCCGGCGCGGGTCCGCTGGCTGAACGGCGTCGAATACGCCCACCGCGGCCTCCACGGCGGGAGCATCACGGAAAACTCCCTGCCGGCCTTCGAGGCGGCGATGGCTCGCGGTATGGGCATCGAATGCGACGTGCAGCGCACGGCCGACGACCGCGCGATCGTCTACCATGACCGGGAACTCGATCGGCTGACCGGCCAAAGCGGCCCGGTGCAGGGTCGCACGGCGGCCGAGCTGTCGCAAATCGCCCTCGGCCGGGGTGGCGACACGATCCCCACGATGCGCGAGGTGCTCGATTGCGTCGGAGGACGCGTTCCCCTGCTGATCGAGGTCAAGAGCCGGCACGACAGCCGCGTCGCGCCGCTGTGCCTCGCCGTCAGGCGCGACCTTGAGGGATACGTCGGCCACCTCGCAGTGATGAGCTTCGATCCGCGCATCGGCGCATGGTTTCGCCACCACGCGCCGCGGACGCTTCGCGGTCTTGTCATGACGGAGGAAGGCGCGCGCACGCTGTCCGCCAGGGTCCGTCGCCATCGCTGGCTGTGGCATGCGAAACCCGACTTTCTCGCCTACGACGTGCGCGACCTGCCGAGCCGCTTCGCCGCCGCGCAGCGCCGCCGCGGCCTGCCGGTCCTCACCTGGACCGTGCGCAGTCCGGCGTTGCGCGAACGTGCGGCGAGCCACGCCGACTCCCCGATCGTCGAGGGGGAGGGTGTCGCGCAGTCGCGCAAGAACCTGTAATATCGGCCCAATGGCCGATTCCGACCTGATCGCCCGCGTCGCTCCCAGCGTCGGCAGCCTTCCCGCCCAGCCGTGGGACCGGCTGGCCGGCGGCGGCAATCCGTTCGTCAGCCATGCGTTCCTGACCGCGCTCGAGGACTCGGGCAGCGTCGGGCCGGGCACCGGCTGGAGCCCGGCGCCGGTGATCATCGAGGACGGCCGCGGCACGCTCCACGCGGCCTTGCCGGCCTATCTCAAAAACCACAGCCAGGGCGAATACGTGTTCGACCATGCTTGGGCCGATGCCTGGAATCGTGCGGGCGGCCACTACTACCCCAAGCTGCAGATCGCGGTGCCGTTCACGCCGGCGACCGGGCCGCGCCTGCTGCTGGAGGACGACGCTTACGCCGCGCCGCTGCTGAACGCCGCCGAGCGCCTGTGCGCGCAGCACGGCCTTTCCTCGGCCCACGCGACCTTCATCGAGCCTGCCCAGCGCCGGCTGTTCGAACGCGCCGGCTGGCTGCTCAGGAACGACATCCAGTTCCATTGGGAGAACCGCGGCTACACGAGCTTCGACGATTTCCTCGGCGCTCTCTCGTCGCGCAAGCGCAAGGACCTTCGCAAGGAGCGGGCGCGGGCGCAGGAGGGCGTCGAGATCCGCCATGTGACCGGTGCCGATCTCGGGCCCGAGCACTGGGACGCGTTCTGGGCCTTCTACCAGGACACCGGCTCCCGCAAATGGGGCCATCCGTACCTGACCCGCGCGGCGTTCGACCTGTTCGGCGAGCGCATGGCCGAGAGCGTCCTCCTGGTGCTCGCCTATGAGCACGGCGAGCCGATCGCCGGGGCGCTGAACTTCATCGGCGCCGATGCGCTCTACGGCCGCTATTGGGGCTGCACCCGCGACAGGCCATTCCTCCACTTCGAGCTGTGCTACTACCAGGCGATCGACGCGGCGATCGCGCGCGGTTTGCAGCGCGTCGAGGCGGGGGCGCAGGGCGGACACAAGCTGGCGCGGGGGTACGAGCCGGTGCAGACGTGGTCGGCTCACTGGATCGCCGACCCGGGTTTTCGCGAAGCGGTCGCCGATTTCCTCGAACGCGAGCGCGAAGGGGTGGCGCAGGAGAGCTTCTACCTCGGCACCCGCACTCCTTTCCGCAAGGGCGGGTGACGAAGCGCAGGTGTCCGATGTAATCCGGAACTAACCGAAAATCGTCCTAAATGTTATTCTGCAAGTACCAAACAGGTTAAGCCGCACAGCGATCGGCACCGAGCCACTGGCGCGCCCGGCGCTGGGCCTCGGCGATCTCGCGAGCGCTCATCTCGTCCGATATGTCGGCGCGGCACCAGGCCGCTTCCTCGTGACCTTGCGAAGCGGCGAGGTTGAACCACTTGTGCGCCTCGATGAGATCGCAGCCAACGCCATGGCTCCCGGTCGAGTAAGCCACGCCAAGGTCGAAATAGGCGCTGATGCTGCCGTTGGCAGCGGCCGCCAGGCACTTCGCGATGAGCCGGTCGGCGGACGCAGCATCCTCCCCCCGAGTCTTGGTCACACTTTCGATCCTGGTAACTTCCATGATCGGTCCCCCAATATTCGGGCGGCCTTCCTCGCCGCCTTCGATGGGGCAGTGTTCGACCCTGCTGGTCAAAAATTGGTTAACGTCGCAGCAAATTCCTTAACCACCTCTGCCCGCACCGGCGGCTCATCGTTCGGCAACGCTTAAGGAATTTGGCGGTATTGCTTGGGTTCATTGCCGCTTGTGCCGCCTCGGCGCTGCCCTTATAGGGCGCGCCACCGGGTCGGGGCGGCGTTCGAAGCGCGGCCTGACAGCATGCAAACGGCCGGGGTGGGACCGAGATGAAAATGCAAAATGGCAGGACGGCGTCGGTCTCAGGCGAAGATATCGACGTCCTTGCAAAGGCCAAGCGGGCGCTCGACGCCGACTACACGCCCAGCGAAGACGAAGAATACATGGCGGAGCGGCAGCTGAATTATTTCAGGGTCTTGCTGCTCGAATGGAAGAAGTCGATCCTCTCAGCCTCGGAATTCACCCTGCAATCGTTGCAGGACGGGCCCATTCGCGAGCCCGACCTGAACGACCGCGCCTCCAGCGAAACGGACTGGGGCATCGAGCTGCGCACACGTGACCGCCAGCGCAAGCTTATCGCCAAGATCGATGCCGCGCTGCGCCGGATCGACGAAGGCGAGTACGGCTGGTGCGAAGTCTCCGGCGAGCCGATCGGCATCAACCGGCTGATTGCCCGCCCGATCGCGACGATGACCGTCGAAGCCCAGCAGGCGCACGAACGACGGGAAAAAATCTCTCGCGAGGACTGACCCGAAGCGGGACGCGGCGTCACAACTTTCAGCCGCGTTAAGCAAACTACAACCACATCGCGCGAGAAGGCGATCGTCAATCACGCTCGCCCGGACACGACCCCGGGAGAGCAATCGAGACCCGGGGACAACGATCGATGGGGAATGTCGAGACTCGCCAGGTTGATCGCGACAGCCTGTTGCTGCTCGCGCAGTTGCGCGTGGACGGCATGGATCCCGAGCACACCGTCAAGGTGCGCAATCTCTCGGCCGGCGGCATGATGGCCGAAGGGAAGATCTCGGTTAACCGCGGGGCGCCGGTCAACGTGGCCCTGCGCAACATCGGCTGGGTCGACGGCACGGTCGCCTGGACGCAGGATAATCGCTTCGGCATCGCCTTCGTCGAGGAGATCGACCCCAAGCTGGCGCGTGCGCCGGTCGCGGGAGGGACGCCCGATCTCGCCAGCCCGCGCTTCACCCGCACGCCGCTCGAGGCGCCCGACAAGCTGCGCAACATCTGAACTTCCCCGGCGGCGGCTAGTGTCCTAGGTCCGACCCATGCGTGGGCGGGCTTCATCCTGGTTGACGCTTGCGGTGCTGCTGGCTGTCGCGGGCTGCGGCAAGAGATCCGACGGCCCGCTCAGCGCCGGCCTGATCGACACCCCCGACGCAGCCTTCGCCCAAGGAGCGCGCCTGTCGGAAGGGGCGCAGGCGGTCCGCTCCGCCACCGGCGCGGGACTCGTCGCGCTCGACGCCCAGGGCGAGATCGAGCCTGCGCTGGCCGATCGCTGGATCATCACTGACGACGGCCGCAGCTACATCTTCCGCCTGCGCGAAGGGGCCTGGCCCGACGGCGCCGAACTGACCGGCGAAAGCGCGCGGGTGGCGCTGCGCAACGCCTTGCGGCAACTGCGCGGTACCTCGATGGGCCTCGACCTCGCGCAAGTGGCCGCCGTGCGGGCGATGGCCGGCCGGGTCATCGAGATCGACCTCGCCGCGCCGATGCCCGACTTCCTGCGCCTGCTCGCCCAGCCCGAACTGGCCCTGTCGCATGGCGGCGTCGATGCCGGGCCGATGGTCATCGAGCGCAAGGATCCTGAGGGCAACAGCGCCGAGTTGACCTTCAAGCCGCCCGAGGCGCGCGGGCTGCCGCAGGAAGAGGGATGGCGCAACCACGTGCGCACCATCGAGCTCCACGTGGTCGACGCGAGGACGGCGCTCGCGGCATTCGACCAGGGCGACGTCGACGTCGTTTTGGGCGGGACGCTCGGCTCCTGGCCGCTCGCCAAGCCCGGCCCGCTTTCGCTCGGCAACGTGCGGGTCGACAACACGACCGGGCTGTTCGGGCTGCAGATCGAGCGCCAGAGCGGCTTCCTCGCCAAGCCGGAGAATCGCGAGGCGCTGGCGATGGCGATCGACCGGCAGGCGCTCCTCTCCCGGTTCAACATCGGCGGCTGGGTGCCGACGACCCGCGTCGTCCCGGCGGCCGTGGTGGGCGGCAACGCGGCGGAACGATGGGGCAACCTCTCGCTTGAGCAACGCCGCGCGGTGGCACAGATCCGCGTCGGCAGCTGGCGCAAGGGCGCGGGCAAGGGTCAGGTGCCGAAGCTGACGATGGCCCTCGCCCAGGAACCGGGCTACGACATCCTGTTCAACGAATTGGCCGCCCAGCTGGCCCAGGTCGGCATCACGCTTGAGAGAGTCGCTCCCGGCAAATCGGCCGATCTTACCCTCGTCGACAGGGTCGCGCGCTACGCCGGGCCGGTCTGGTTCCTCAACCAGTTCAATTGCTCGCTCCACCGGGGGCTGTGCTCCAGCCTCGCCGACCAGGCCGTCGCTGACGCGTTGCCGCTGCCGGGGGGAGAGCGGACCGCGCTTCTCGGCCGCGCGGAGGGAATCCTGACGGCGGCGAACGTCTACATTCCGCTCGGCGCACCGCTTCGCTGGTCGATGGTGCGCGGGAATGTGAAGGGCTTCGTCGACAACCAGTGGGCGTTCCATCCCTTGCCCGCCATGGCGACGATCCCCAAGTAACGGGCATGAAAACGACACCCGTCGCGCCCGCGCGTCCCCAGCCGATGAGGGCGAGCCTGCCGATCGGCACCGACCCCGGATCCGTCCGCCAGCGGATCGAAGCGATGGAACGGTTGCTGGAGCGCGGCTTCACCGTCCCCGGCACGCGCTACCAGTTCGGCCTCGACGCCGTCGTCGGGCTGATCCCGGTGGTCGGCGACTTCATCGGCGCAGCGTTCGGCGCCTGGTTGGTGTGGGAGGCGAAGAACCTCGGCCTGCCGAAATGGAAGCTGTGGCGGATGACCGGCAATGTCGCCTTCGACACGGCGGTCGGCTTCGTGCCGGTGGTCGGCGACGCGTTTGACTTCCTGTTCCGCTCGAACAGTCGCAACATGAAGATCGTCAAGCGCCACCTAGACAAGCACCACCCGGAGACGCGAGTGATCGAAGGCTGAGCGATAGTTGGCGGCGCAAAGCCGCTCTTTTCAGCCCTACATCGCACCGAGGGCACGAAGGGGCCGCGCCGCATCGCCGGCGATACAATGTCTTCGTGGCTGCGCGCGTAGCGTCCTGCCCGCATCGCGGCGGCCCCGTGCGCCGGAGATAGTTTCAATTCCAACCGTCCCGGGCCTATAGGCCTCTCATGGGCGGGGACGTCACCTATTCCGGCTATCTCGATCTCGAGCGCATCCTGTCGGCGCAGCACCCGGCTTCCGGCGCGCATGATGAGATGCTGTTCATCATCGTCCACCAGGCGAGCGAGCTGTGGCTCAAGCTGTGCCTGCACGAGCTTGCCGCGGCCCGCGCGCTCATCGCCACTGACGAGCTCAGGCCCGCGTTCAAGATGCTGAGCCGCGTCGCCCGCGCGCAGGAGCAGCTGATCGGCAACTGGGGCGTGCTGTCGACGATGACGCCGCACGACTACTCGCAGATCCGCCCGCACCTCGGCCGGTCGAGCGGGTTCCAGTCGGCGCAGTACCGGCTGATGGAGTTCATGCTCGGCGGGCGCGATCCCGACATGGTGACGCTGCACGAGGCGACGCCGGAGGTGGCGGCTGAACTGCGGTCCGAGATGGGGCGCCCGAGCCTCTATGACGAAGTCCTGCGCCTGCTGGCCCGGCGCGGGTTCGCCATTCCTCCCGAGGTGCTCGATCGCGGCCTTGACCGGCCGCACGAAAGTCATCCGGCGATCGTTGAGGCGTTGGCCGAGGTCTATCGCGATCCGGAAGCGCATTGGGACCTCTACGAGCTCGCCGAGAAGCTGGTCGACCTCGAATACCATTTCCAGCGCTGGCGCTTCGGCCACCTCAAGACCGTCGAGCGGATCATCGGCTTCAAGCGCGGTACCGGCGGCACGGCGGGCGTGCCGTACCTCGAGAGCGTGCTGAAGAAAGGCTTCTTCCCCGAGCTTCTCGCGGTGCGCACGGAGCTTTGATGCCGACTCTCGCCCAAGCGCGCGCGCTGGACGCAAGCGATCCGATCGCCGGATACCGCAAGCAGTTCGCACTGCCGGCAGGGGTGATCTACCTCGACGGCAACTCGCTCGGCGCGCTGCCGCTTGGCACCGCCGCGCGGCTGGGCGAGGTGATCCGGCGCGAGTGGGGCGAGGGGCTGGTCCGCTCGTGGAACAGCGCCGACTGGATCGGCATGCCGCGCCGCGTCGGGGGGATGATCGCGCCGCTCATCGGTGCCGAGGCGGACGAGGTGATTGCCTGCGATTCGACCAGCGTGAACCTGTTCAAGCTGATTGCGGCCGCCCTCGCCATGCGCCCCGGACGCAAGATCGTGTTGAGCGAGCCCGGCAACTTCCCGACCGACCTCCACCTCATCTTCGGCCTCGAAGCGCAAGGCCTCGCCGAGCGGCGGCTGGTTCCGGCCGAGCGGCTGGAGGCGGCGCTCGACGACCGCGTCGCCGTGCTGATGCTCACTCACGTGCACTATAAGACCGGGGCGATGCACGATATGGCACGCCTCACCCGCGCGGCGCACGAGGCCGGTGCGCTGGTGCTGTGGGACCTGTCGCACAGTGCCGGAGCGGTGAGGGTCGACCTCAACGGCTGCGAGGCCGATCTCGCCGTTGGCTGCGGCTACAAGTACATGAACGGCGGCCCCGGCGCACCAGCGTTCGCCTTTGTCGCAAGGCGCCACCAGTCCACGCTGCAGCACCCTCTGACCGGCTGGATGGGTCATGCCGCGCCGTTCGCCTTCCGCGACGACTACGCCCCCGCGCCTGGTATAGACCGGCTGCTCACCGGCACCCCGCCGATCCTTGGTCTCGCCGCACTGGGGGAAGGCGTGCGCCTGATCGCCGAGATCGGCGTCGAGCGGCTGGCCGCGAAATCGCGATCGCTCTCGCAATTCTTGCGCGCCGCCGTCGCCGAGATCGCCCCGGACCTCCCCTGCGTCAGCCCCGAGGACCCGGTGCCGCGCGGCAGCCACCTCTCGTTCCGCCACCCGAAGGCTTACGCGATCGCCCAGGCCCTGATCGCCCGCGGCGTCATCCCCGACTTCCGCGATCCCGACATCCTGCGATTGGGGCTGGCCCCGGCCTACCTGCGCTTCGAGGACTGCTGGCACGCGGCGCAGACGCTCGGCATGGTGCTGGCAAACGAAGAATGGCAAAACCCGGAATTCGGAGAACGCGCCGCGGTGACCTGAGGGGGAATGGAAGCGCTCAAGATCGTGCTCTTCGCGACCCTTGCTGCTACGGTATCCTCCACGATCAGGTGACGGCTCATCTATGCGTCGAACACTTCCCGATCGCGCATCCGCCTGTGTTCCCGACGGAATCCCCGTTCTGGCTCGCGATTGGCTGGGGCATCATCGCTACCTGGTGGGTCGGCCTTCGGCTCGGCGTGCTTCTCGCCGTCGCAGCGCGCTTCGGGGCGAACCGAAAACTGACCCTCGCCGAACTGCGCCGCCCCATCGTGTTCCTGATGCTCTTTAGCGGAGTGATGGCGCTTCTTTCCGGTTCGCTCGGAGCCGTGCTGGTCGCCACGGGCACTCTTCCAGTGCCCAATGGATGGGCCGAGGTGATTCCACCTGACAAGCACGTAGCGTTCTCGGCCGACGCCTGGGCGCATGGCGCAAGCTACGCAAGCGGCGCGCTGGGCGGTCTTTTCGTCATTGGCAGGACAGCCTGGCTGCGTTTCCGCACAGCTACGGCGCCAGCCTAAGCCTCCAGCTCGACATCCCAGTAGAGCCAGTCCCGCCACGTCTCGTGGAGGTAGTTCGGCGGGAAGCGCTTGCCGTGCTGTTGCAGCTGCCAGTGCGTCGGGCGGATCGGGTGGACCAGCGGGTGCATCTGGGCCTGATGCGGCGTGCGGCCGCCCTTCTTCATGTTGCACGGGGCGCAGGCGGTGAGGATGTTTTCCCACGTCGTGCGCCCGCCCATCCGGCGCGGGAGGACGTGGTCGAAGGTCAGGTGCTGCTCGCTGCCGCAGTACTGGCACTGGAAGCGGTCGCGCAGGAACACGTTGAAGCGGGTGAACGCCGGGAACTCGCTCGGGCGGACGTATTGTCTGAGCGCAATGACGCTCGGGATCTGCATGTCGAGGCTCGGCGAATGGACCAGTCGCTCGTAGCTGGCGACGATGTCGACCCGCTCGAGGAACACCGCCTTGATCGCCGTCTGCCAAGGCCACACGCTCAGTGGGTAGTAGGAGAGCGGCGTATAGTCGGCGTTGAGCACCAGCGCCGGGCAGCTTTCCAGCCGCCGCGTCGGGTCCTCCATCGCGCTGCGGAAATGGGCCGCGCGCTCGATCAGGTCCGCCTTGAACACCGCGTTTGTCCTTCCTGACTGCGGCGTAGGGAGCACTTGCAGCAAAACGCGTCAACCCCGTTGCAAGGTGCGCTTCCACAGCGGGTTGAAGGATTTGCAGGTGCTGCAGGCTTGAGCGCAGCCTATGAAGCGCGCGTGACAGTCACCCGCTTCGCCCCCAGCCCCAACGGGCCGTTGCACTTGGGCCACGCTTATTCGGCGATCGTCGCGCATGACCTGGCGAGGGCGCGCGGAGGCCGGTTCCTGCTGAGGATCGAGGACATCGACGGCGTCCGTTCGCGCCCCGAGCTGGCCGACGAGTTCCGCGCCGACCTCGCCTGGCTCGGTCTCGAATGGACCGAAGTGCCGGCGCAATCGATGCGGCTCGCCGCTTACGCCGCTGCGGCCGAGCGCTTGCGGGCAGAGGGCCTGCTTTACCCCTGCCGCTGCACGCGTGCCGCAATCGCGCACGCCGCGATAACGCAAGGGCCTGACGGACCTGTGTATCCCGGCACGTGCAAGGCGGCACGGTTCGCCCCCGACGGAGACGTCAGCTGGCGACTCGATGTCGGCGAAGCTCTGCGCAGAACCGGACCGCTGACCTGGTTCGACGAACGCGCGGGCGAGCAGGTTGCCCGACCCGACCTCTCGGGCGACGTCGTGCTGGTGCGCAAGGATGCCGAGACCCCGGCGAGCTATCACCTGGCGGCAACGCTCGACGACGCGGCCGACGGCGTCACGCTTGTCACCCGCGGCTTGGACCTTTTCCCCGCGACGCACATCCACCGCCTGCTGCAGGCTCTCCTGGGTCTGCCGGTGCCGAGGTGGCATCACCACCCGCTGCTGCTCGACGAAACCGGTAGCAAGCTCGCCAAGCGGCGCGGCTCGCCGTCACTTGCCGACCGCCGCCGCGCGGGGGAGGATGGTCGTGCGCTTGTCGATTCCCTGCGCAGGGGGCGCTTCCCTGCTGGCATTACCCTCGACGAATCCCTATCTGGCGACTCATGACCACCGTTCTTGTCATCCTGCTCGTCCTGGCGATGATCTTCGTCGTCGTATCGCTCGTGCGCGGCGTCATCGCGTTCCTGCAGTCGTATCACGCCGACATCGAGTCCGGCGGGGAGCGGCAGAAGGAAATGCAGCTCAAGCAGAACCGGATGATGATGAACCGCATCAAGTTCCAGTTCCTGGCGATCGTCATCGTCGCCATCCTGCTGATGCTGGGCCACCACTAGGCGGGCTTTCCGGGGGGATGGTCCGCCTCAACCAGATCTACACGCGCACCGGAGACGACGGCACGACCGGCCTGGTCGACGGCTCACGCGTGCCCAAGCACGCCGCCCGAATGGCGGCGATCGGCGCGGTCGACGAGGCGAATTCGGCGCTCGGGCTGGCGCTCGTGGTGCTGGACGGCGAGGCCGCGGCGGACCTCAGGCGGCTGCAGAACGACCTGTTCGACCTCGGCGCGGACCTCGCGACGCCGGGCGAGGACCTCGCGCCGTCCGGGATGGCCTTGCGGATCGTCCCCGCGCAAGCCGAATGGCTCGAAGCGCGCATCGACGCGCTCAACGAAAGTCTCGAGCCGCTGCGCAGCTTCATCCTTCCCGGCGGCAGCGAGGCGGCGGCGCGGGTCCACGTCGCGCGCGCGGCGGCGCGGCGGGCCGAGCGGGCGATGACCGCGCTGGCGGCCGAGGAGCCGGTCAATCCCGCGGCGCTCGTGTTCGTCAACCGCCTGTCGGATTACCTGTTCGTGCTCGCCCGGACGCTCAATCCGCAAGGCGATGTGCTATGGCAGCCCGGGGCGAGCCGCTAGCGGGAACGCGAATCGCGCGGCGAAAGTTTGTTGCGGCAAAGGAGTACTCGCCGATGGACGACCCGCGGAAAAACCAGGAGCAGAGCCAGGCGGACTTTGCGCCTGAGACCCACAACGAAGAACAGGACGATGACCTCGCCCAGGCGCAGGAAGTCGCCGAGGACGCCCTCAACAGGGCGGGCGACTGGAGCCCGCTCGACAGCGTGAAGGTCCATGGCGGCGTCGACGACGAGGACGCCGAGCAGGACCTTATCGACCGCATGCGCGACATGGAGCAGTCCGGCCGCATCGACATGGGCGCCTATGCCGGCGAGCCGAACATGGACGATAACGAGGACAAGTACGGCGAGGACAACAAGATCGACGACCTCGCTGGCGACGGCGTGGATGAAGGCAGCTACGCCGGGCCGGACGAGGACTGACGCCTACTCACCCGCCTCCCGTTTGAGTTCGTACATGAGCTCGAGCGCCTGCTTTGGCGTCAGCGCGTCGACGTCGAGCGCCTGCAGCCGCCCGCGCAAAGCGTCGCCCTGCTCCTTCTCGTGGCTCGCGGCCGCGGCGAACAGCGGCAGGTCGCCGAGCCCGGCGGCGAGGCCGCCCGTTTCGGCGCGGCCTTTCTCCAGCCGGTCGAGCACCGACCTCGCCCGCGCGACGACGTCGTTCGGCACACCTGCCAGCTTGGCGACAGCGAGGCCGTAACTGCGGTCGGCGGGCCCCTCGGCGACTTCGTGCAGCAGCACGAGATCGCCCTTCCATTCCCGCGCCCGGACGTGGTGCAGCGACAGCGCGTCGCAGGTCTCGGCGAGGCGAGCGAGCTCGTGGTAGTGGGTCGCGAACAGGCAGCGGCAGCGGTTCTTTTCGTGCACCGCCTCGACCACCGCCCAGGCGAGCGCGAGGCCGTCGTAAGTCGAGGTTCCGCGCCCCACTTCGTCGAGGATGACGAAGCTCCGCTCGCTCGCCTGCGCCAGGATCGCCGCGGTCTCGACCATCTCGACCATGAAGGTGGACCGGCCGCGGGCAAGGTTGTCGCTCGCCCCGACGCGGCTGAAAAGGCGGTCGACCAGGCCGACCTTGGCCCGTGCCGCCGGAACATAGCCTCCCGCCTGCGCCAGCAGCACGATCAACGCGTTCTGCCTGAGGAACGTCGACTTGCCGCCCATGTTCGGCCCGCCGATCAGCCACAGGCGGTCGTTTGGGCCAAGCGCGCAGTCATTGGCGACGAAGCGCTCGCCCGCCCCACCCAGCGCCGCCTCGACCACAGGATGGCGCCCGCCCTCGATCTCGAGGCACGGCTCCTCGACGATCTCCGGGCGGCACCAACCCCCTTCCGCCGCGCGCTCCGCCTGTCCCGCGGCGACGTCGATCCGCGCCAGCGCCGCGGCCGTCGCGGCGATCGCCTCGCGCGCGGCAACCGCTTCGGCGACCAGCGCCTCCAAATGGGCCTCTTCCACCGCCAGCGCGCGCCCGCCGGCCTCGGCAATGCGGCTCGCTTCCTCGTGCAGCGACAGCGAATTGAAGCGCACCGCGCCGGCCATCGTCTGGCGGTGGGTGAAGCCGCTGTCGGGCGCCATCAGCGCGTCGGCGTGGCGCGCCGGCACCTCGATGAAATAGCCGAGCACGCCGTTGTGGCGG
>DATJHD010000310.1:0-8708 GCA_035494275.1 Croceibacterium sp. | reverse complement strand
TTGGGCGACAGGTTCGCCTTGGCGGTGTCGAAGTAGACGTCGGTCGTGCCCTTGATGTCGTACTGGTCGATGTCGGCCACGCGGCCGCGCAGGGCTTCGGTCGCCGCGGTGTTGGAGGCGATCGCGCGATCGTGCTCGCCGAACTTCTGCGCGGTGCCGTTGCGGATCATCGCGGCGGTCGCGAGGTTGCTGTTCTTGAACTTGACCTGGCTCGCCACGAGGCCGCCCTGCCACTGCACCGTCTTCACGGTGACGGGCAAGCCGTTGAGCAGGGACTCGGCGCCGAGCTTCGCCTTGTTGAGGCCGAGGAAGCCGCCGCTGGAGACGATCTTGGTGGCCGGCGAGACGTAGATCGGCGTCGCGGTGCCGCTGGTCGTGGTGACCTGCATCGCCTCGCCGTTGCGCGCGGTGATGGTGCCTTCGATCTCCGGGCCTTCGGTCAGACCCTCGAGGCTGGTCGGCGCCTGGCCGGTCACGGTGATCTGGGTCGGGTCGACCGGAGCCTGCTGCTGCGCCGACAGGGCACCCCACGACGGAACAGCCAGCGCGGTGATGAGGAGGGGAAGTGTTGATTTCCTGAGATTAATTTTCATGATCCTGCTCCATTAATAGTGAACTGCGCCCTGTTTGTTCGCGGCTATTCATGCAGCGCCACAGTAATGGCGGGCCGGGTAAGCCGGGGCCTTCACTCGTTTCACTGGGTAGCTGTGCGTTGGGTGACGTTGAATTCGATCGCTCCGGCTTCTGGCCTGTTCACGCCAACCTTGCCGGCAGATGAATAGTCAAGATGGCCTAGTTAACTTTAGAGTTAACCCGAGCGGACCGAGCGGCGAACCGTTTCATTATCGACTCTTCCCGGTCCGTGGCGGGTGCGGGTCGCGGAAGCCGTCCCATGCGGTTTCGTCGAACCATCGGCACTCCAGCCCCGGCTTCGACTCGCGCAGCGCGAGGAACTGTCGTTGCGGGGCGTTGATTCCGGTTTCGAGGATCTGGAGGTTCGGCATCGTCGCCAGCGGACTGAGGTCCTGGTCGTCAAGCCGGGTGCTGGTGAGGAAGAGCGCTTCCAGCGCGAAGCCCGAAAGCGGCGCCAGGCTGGCGATGCGCTGGGGGCTCCAGATGCTTCCCTCGATGCCGAGCGCGACCAGGCGGTCCTTCAGGGGGCGCAGCCAGTCGAGGGCGTGAAGGTGCTTGGCGTTCTCGATGAACAGCCGGTCGAGGAGGGGGAGGTCGAGCAGCGGGCTGAAATCGGCGATCCCCCGCGGCGAGTCGATCCGCAACGTGCGCAGTTTGGCCAGCGAGCGCAGCGGCGCGAGGTCCATCGCCGTCAGCGGCCATTCGAGCTCGAGGTACTCGAGGTCCGTCAGGTCGGCGATCTCGTCGAGGAAGGCCTGATCGGCCGCGCCCGCGACCAGTTCGCGCAGCGCCTTTTTCCCGCCGATCCCGTTGTGCGAAGCGCCCTTGCGGCGGACGCGAGCACAGGTCTGGTCCGGCGGCACCTCGGCACCGTTCCAGAAGAACGGCAGGTCCGGCCGGCGCACATGCAGCCATTGGCGGTAGTGGAGGCGATCCATCTCGTCCCCGTGTCGAGGCTAGTCGCAACCGATCGACAGGCTCGTTCCGTCGGCCTTGACGATGCGCACGGCTGCAGGGTCGGCGCCGGGCGCCAGTTCGGCGTGGATATCGTCGAGGTCGGGGGCGTCGTCCCGGTGGAACGCCATGCGGAATTCGCGGTGGCTGACCAGCGAGTACTCGTCGAGCGGCTTGCACCCCGTCGACTTCGTCAGCCGCATGCCGACGAGCATGCCGCGCGCGTCGTAGAGCTCGTCGAAGCCGACATCGGCGTCGATGCTGCCCTTCTTGATTGCCCCGGGGCATTCCTTGGCCACCGCGGCGCACAGCTCGCCGGTCTCCGGCTCCTCGCTCCAGCGCGGCTGCGGGGTGAAGGAAAAACCATCGTCGGCGGCCATGAGCCCGGTTGCCGCCGCCAGCAGTACCGCGGCTGCCGCCATCCCGAAGCGCCTGGTCCGCATGGCGAATCACCCCTTTCGTCGGGCGACCCGCCGAAAGCATGACCGTGCGCCGTCCGCCGATCAATCCTGCAAGGGGGAGGGCGCGCAGAATCCTGCCTCCCCGTTGCCTATCCCGGTGATTGCGATACCATTTGCGCGACCTGCGCAACCAGGGAGGGCTTGCGATGCGTCCTTGGATATCGGCTCTAGCGGGGTCGGCACTGGCGTGGTCGACCGCCGCCCATGCAGACTGGATGGAAGCGTCGAGCCCGCACTTCGTCGTCTACGCCGACACGTCGGAACGTGAAATCACCCGCTTTGCCGAGGACCTCGAGCTTTACCATCACGCGATGGAGGCGATCACCGGGCTCGAGCTCCCGGACCCCAGTCCCTCGAACAGGCTGACGGTGTTCGTCGTCGCCAGCGAGTACCGCGTGCAGAAGCTCTTCGGCCGGGGCGGCGCCTACGTCGGCGGGTTCTACGTGCCGCGTGCCGGGGATTCGATCGCCATCATTCCCGTCGTGCACGCGATTGACGGGCAGCAGAGCTATTCGATGATCGCGCTGCTGCACGAGTATGCGCACCATTTCCTGATCTCGAACAGCGACCTTCCGCCGCCTCACTGGATGGCCGAAGGCGCGGCGGAGTTCTTCGCGTCGGCCGAGTTCCCGTCCGAGGGTGGGATCAAGATCGGCATGCCGGCCAATCAGCGCGCCGGCGAGCTGTTCTACGCCAAGAACGTGCCGGTCGAGAAACTGCTGACGCCGGGCGTCTATGCCAATGGCGCGAGCAAGGGGTTCGACTCTTTCTACGGCAAGAGCTGGTTGCTCTATCACTACCTCGCCATTAGCGGCAGGCGACCCGGCCAGCTGAAGACGTACGTCTCGCTTCTGGGCAAGGGCGAGGATTCGCTTCAGGCGGGGAGAGACGCGTTCGGCGACTTGCGCGCGCTCGACAAGGAGCTCGACAAGTACCTTAGGCAGAAGACTTTGAACGCGTTCGTGTTCGCGCCCGGCAAGTTGCCGGCCGGCCACGTCGCAGTGCGTGCCTTGGGAGACGGCGAGGCGGAAATCATGCCGGACGTCATCCAGACGCGGCGCGGCGTCAATCAGGAGCTGGCGAAGGCCGTCCTCGAGGACGTGCACAAGATCGCCGCCAGGTACCCGAGCGACCCCGCCGTGCTCACCGAGCTCGCCGAGGCCGAATGTGACGCCGGCAACTTCGATGCCTCGGCAGCGGCCGCGGATGCCGCCCTGGCGCTCGATCCCAAGCGCTTGCGGGCCTATTACCAGAAGGGCCGGGCGCTCTTCGCCGCTGCCGAGGAAGCGCCGGAAACGGACAAGGCTGCCGCTTTCAGAAACGCCGTCCAGCCGTTCCTCGCACTCAACAGGCTGGAAAACGACAACCCGCTGCCCCTGATCTACTATTTCCGCAGCTTCGTAGAGCGCAACACGAAGCCATCAAACGATGCGGTGCTCGGTCTTACTCGCGCCGCCGAGCTGGCCCCCTACGACCTCGAGCTCAGGCTCAACCTGGCGGAGTACCAGATCGGCGCCGCCGACTATGCCGATGCCCGCGGCAATCTGGTGCCCATCGCCTATGAACCGCACGGATCGCCCATGTCGACCGGAGCGCGAACCCTCATCGAAAGGATCGACAGTGGCAAGCCGCCCACCGAACAGGAGGCGTCGGCGATCATGGAAAGCTCGATGAAGGCGGCCCAGGCCGAGAAGGCTGGCAGCGTGTGAGGCACTTTCTCCTCACCTACACCCTCGCGCCCGACTACATGGACCGGCGGCCGGCCTTTCGCGCCGAGCACCTGACACTCGCCAAGGCGGCGGCGGCGCGCGGGGAGCTGCTGCTTGGCGGAGCCGTGGCGGGACACGCTGCCGAGGAGTCGGACGAGGCCCAGCTCCTCTTCGCCGGTGTCGCCGCGGAAACGGCCGAGGCATTCGCCCGTGCCGACCCCTATGTCACGAACGGTCTCGTCACCCATTGGCGGGTGCGCGAATGGGTGACCGTCGTGGGTGAGAGGGCGGCGCAGCCGGTATAGGGCGGTTCGGCGCGATCCGCGGAACCTGCAAGGCGAGCGTCCATTCAATCGCCTAACCGCTCGCGAAAGGAGGGCTTTCATGACGGTTGCCACCATGAGCCCCTTGCGACCTCGCGCCGGTGCTTTCACCGCGGGCCGGACCGCTGTAAATGATAGGGCGGGCATGCGGAATCGGTTGGGGAGATCACCGCGATCGAGCCCAGAGGTGACTGGATGACGCATGTTTCGCCCGTGGCGCCCGTGCGCGCGCCGGCTTCGCGCCGCTCGGCACGCGTCGCCCTGTTCTCGGGCAATTACAACTGCATCGCCGATGGGGCCAACCAGGCGCTCAACCGGCTCGTCGCCCGCCTCCTGCGGCGCGGCCTCGCTGTAAGGGTCTACTCGCCGGTTGTGGCGAGGCCTGCCTTCGTGCCGACGGGCGACCTCGTCGGCGTGCCGTCGATGCCGTTCCCGGGTCGCGGGGAGTACCGACTCGCGCTGGGCCTGCCGGCGGAGACCAGGCGTGACCTCGAGGCCTTCGCGCCCGACATCGTCCATGTCTCGGCACCGGACATTCTCGGCCGCGCGGCACAGGGTTACGCGCTCAGACGCGGCATCCCGCTTGTCGCCAGCCTGCACACGCGCTTTGAAACCTATTTCCAGTTCTACGGCCTCGGTTTCATCCGCGGGATCATCGAAAGCTACCTGCAACGGTTTTACCAGCGCTGCGACCTCGTGCTCGCGCCCAACCGGCCGCTGGCGCAGATGCTCGTAGCCGACGGCGTGGAACCCGGGCGCATCGCCATCTGGAGCCGTGGGGTGGACCGCGCCAAGTTCGATCCGGCACGACGCAGCGAGGCCTGGCGCACCGCTCACGGCATCGGTGCCCAGGATATGGCGGTGCTGTTCTTCGGCCGGCTGGTTCGCGAGAAGGGCATTGCCGACTTTGCCGCCGCCTTCGCACGGGCGAGCCTGCCGGACGCGCGCGCTGTCGTGGTCGGCGACGGCCCTGCGCGCGACGCGTTCGAGCGATTGTTGCCGGATGGGGTGTTCGCCGGGCATCTCACCGGGGACGAGCTGGGCGAAGCGGTGGCGAGCGCCGATATCCTGCTCAATCCAAGCTCCACCGAGGCGTTCGGCAACGTCAACCTTGAAGCGATGGCATCTGGTCTGGCGATCGTCAGCGCCGACGCGCCGAGCAGCCGCGAACTGATCGATCACGGCCGCACCGGCTTGCTGGTGCCGGCCGGTGACGTTGCGGGATATTCCGCGGCCTTGACGCAGCTCGCGCGCGATCCGGCCCTGTGCCGGCAGCTTGGCCAGGCGGCGCGCGCCGAAAGCGCACGTTATGAATGGGACGCGGCGCTCGACAAGGTGGTGGACGCCTATCGTGGGTTGCTGCTGGCCTCGCCGTCTGGAGCGAGCGCAGCTCGCCAGCGGCGTACGACCGTGCCGGCCTAGCGGAACCCAATGCCGCTGCGGCGGTTGGCCGAATTGTCGAGCGAGGAGGCCCATGATGGCGAGACACCCGGCCGGCGCCCTTGTTGCCGCGGTCGCGCTCATGCTCGGCGCTTGCGGCGATGCGGGCGACACGGATCGGCAGACCGCCGGCCAGAAGCTCGCCGAGGCGGTCTCCCCCGCCGCCCAAGCCGCGACCCGGCCGGCGCAAGCTGCGCAGGCGTTCGCCAGCAAGGTTGCGGCGAGCGACGCTTACGAACTCGCGGCCGCGAAGCTCGCGCAGCAATGGGGCCACAGCTCCAAGGTCAAGGCCTTTGCCGCGCTGATGATTCAGGATCACGCAGTTGTCGCGGGGGAACTCAATGGCGCGCTCAAGCGGACGCGCGGGGTCTTAGCCGATCCCCGGCTGTCTTCGGCCCAGGAGCAAGCGCTCGCCAGGCTGCGTGACGCCGGGGAGCGTTTCGACAACGCTTACGCGAGGCGGGAAATCGCAACGCACGAACAGGAGCTCGCCGCGTTGCGCGACTATGCCGACAACGGAATGGACCCGGCCTTGAGCGAGTTCGCCGCTGACGCCGTGAACATGGCGGCCGATCACGTCAAGCTTGCAGCGAAACTCCCATAAGTCGCCTCCCCGTGACCCCATCGTCCGGGTCCGATGCACGCCCCGGACGCGGCGGCAACAGGCTCCCGGCCCTGCTCGGCCATGACCTCCATGTCCCGCGATGGACCAGATCAGCCGCTCGTGACAGCCGCCAAGCGCGACAAGAATTGCCTCGACCCCACGTCGGCCTGGCCGGCAAGAACTGCCGCGCTGCGCGAAGCAGCCAGGTCAACGGCGCGCGAGCGTCCGGCCGACGATTTGGCGCCACCCTTCGCTTACCAGAGCGCGGGAGTTCCATCGGCTGCGGGCGGTTCGGCGCTCGCAACGGCAGGCGCGGCCGTAGCCCGCGGGAACACAACGATCTTGGGATGGGGAGTGTCCATTGCGCCGTCGCTCTCGGTCGGCGGGGCATCGTCATCGCTCGAGACGGCCTCGCCCGCTCCCTTGGCTGCGAGGTCGTCGGCAGCCTCGTCGCTTGGAAGAGCGTCGGCGGCGCTCATGGCCTCGCTCGCAATGACGGCGTTGCGCGCGGCGACCTGTGCCTTGAGCTCCGCTATCGTCGGCATGGGTGCCGGCGTGTAGCCCGGCCAGTTATCGAAGCTCGGTCCCTGCCAGCCGGTTATCGATCTCGAATCGTCGGCCGTGTCGTCGAGATAGGGCGGATAGCTGTAGCTGTCGGAATAGTAGGTCGCATCCGTCAGCGGCGCTTGCGGGGTCGTCGTTCCATAGCGCTGCGCCCGCGTTTCGAACATTGTCCGCCACGAGCCGTCATCGCCTCGCTGGACCAGCACCGGGCTTGCAAGGTGCCCGCCGACGGCGCCGAGCGCCAGACCGGCGGGAATTATGATCAGCAGTCGTTCCCAAGCCTTCATAGGGGCACCGCTTTCAAGAAGGTCGATGCTGGAAATACGCGCGAGCCAAGGCGGCCGTTCCAAGCCGGCAGGACCACGCGGGGCTTTCGCGCGCCAGACAGTCGGCCTAGATGACGGTTCGACGTGATGATCGGCCAGCGCCTCGCAGCCTTAGCGGCCCTCTTGCTCGCGGCCTGCAGCAGCGGTTCGTCGGCGCCGGGCGGTTCGGGGACGACCACTTTCGATGCGAGCGACACGAAACCTTATTCCGGCATCGGGCCGCGCGAGGTGGTTCATTTCACCGGCACCGAGCCGTTCTGGGGCGGGCAAGCGTCCGATGGATCGCTGACATACAGCACGCCCGACAACCAGCCGGGCGAAACGATCACGGTTTCGCGGTTCGCCGGGCGCAACGGCCTGTCGTACTCCGGGGATCTCGGCGGCCGACCGTTCGTTCTCGCGATCACTCCCGGCCAATGCAGCGACGGGATGAGCGATCGGAGCTATCCGTTCGCCGTGACGCTGAAGGTCAGGGGCGAGCAGCGCCAGGGCTGCGCCTGGACCGACAAGCATCCGTTCACAGGGGCCCAGCAGCCATGAGCGAGACCGTCACCGCCCTGCGCCAACCGGCGCTGTTCATCCCGCACGGCGGCGGCCCGTGCTTCTTCATGCCCGACCCGCGCGGCACGTGGCGCGCAATGGAGGCCTATCTCAAGGGTCTCGCCGCCAGCCTGCCGGTGAAGCCCAGGGCGATTCTGGTTGTCTCCGGCCACTGGGAGGAGCGCGCCTTCACCTTCACCGGTTCCGAGGATCACCCAGGCCTCATCTTCGACTACTACGGCTTCCCGCCCGAGACATACCGCCTGACATGGCCCGCGCCTGGCGCGCCGTGGCTCGCCGAACGCGGCCGGCAGCTGATCGAGGTCGCGGGACTGCCGGCCGCGATCGATCCAACGCGCGGCTTCGATCACGGCGTGTTCGTTCCGCTCAAGGTGGCGTTTCCGCAGGCGGACATCCCCGTCGTGCAGATGAGCCTGCACGCCTCGCTCGATCCGGCGCTGCATCTCGCGGCCGGCCATGCGCTTGGCCCGCTGAGGGACGAAGGCGTGCTCATCGTCGGGTCGGGGATGAGCTTTCACAACCTGCGCGTCTATGGCGACCCGCGTGTGCGCGAGCCTTCCGCCGAATTCGATCGCTGGCTGGTCCACGCCGCCGAAGCGCCGGTCGCCGAGCGCGCGCAGCTTCTCGCGCAATGGCAGGGCGCACCGTTCGCTCGCCTGTGCCACCCGCGTGAGGAGCACCTCTTGCCGCTGATGGTTGCGGCCGGCGCATCGGACGGGCGCGGCCGGCAGGACTATGGCGAGGAAGTGCTCAGCGGCGCGGTGTCGGGTTTCCGCTTCGCCTGATTTCTCGCGAGCTCAGTAAAGCCCGGGCAGGCGTTCCTGCGTGGCGCTGGGATGCACCGGCTGCAGCGGCTTGTACTTGCTCCTGAGAGCCTGCGTGGTCTGCACCCCGGTGCCGGCGATCGCCGTGCACGATCCCCCGTTCAGCCAGTTCAGCGCAGCCGCGACCGACGATTCGCTGGGATCGCCCAGCTGGTGGGAAATGTCGTCGATCGCCCGGCAAGTCGTGGCCTTGTTGAGGAAGCTGTTCGGATCGTTGGTCGCGTCGACCGCGAGCCCGTCGAAATAGCCGCCGTAGTGGTCGGCGTTTTCGGTCGCGAAGGCGATGATCCGGAAGCGGTCGTCGCAGGC
>DATJHD010000309.1:0-2364 GCA_035494275.1 Croceibacterium sp. | reverse complement strand
CTCATTGCCGAGCTCAAGAGTCGCCGCCCCGGGCTGCCGATCCTGATGCTCACCACCAGCGCTTCGCCGCTGCTGGCGGTCGAGGCGATGCGTGCCGGGGCAACCGACTACCTCGTCAAGCCGATCGCGCCCGACCGCCTGATGCAGGCGCTGCGCAACGCCACGACGCGCGAGGCGCCGAAGGACGAGCTGACCCCGCTGTCCGAAAAGATCCCGGCCAATCTCGATTTCGATGCGATGATAGGCACCGCCCCGCCGTTCCGCGACGCGCTGGCCAAGGCGGCCAAGGCGGCGCGCGGCCATGGCACGGTCCTGATCGAGGGCGAGACGGGCACCGGCAAGGAAATCCTCATCCGCGCGATGGTCGCGGCAAGTCCGCGCGCCAAGGCGCCGCTGCGCATCGTCAACGTGCGCAGCGTGCCGGCCCATTCGATCGAATCGGTGCTGTTCGGGCACGAGAAGGGCGCGTTCGCGGGCGCGTTCGAGCGTCATGTCGGCGTGCTGCAGCATTGCGACGGCGGCACGCTGGTGCTCGACGAGGTCAACCGCCTCTCGCCCGAGATGCAGGAGCGCCTGGCGGAGGCGCTTACCACCGACCGCGTGCGCCCGATCGGCGCCAGCTACAGTTTCAAGATCGACGTTCGTGCCATCGCCGCAAGCAACCAGCCGCTGGCCGACCTCGTCGCCGCCGGCAAGTTCCGCGCGGAGCTGCTGCAGGCGCTTTCGGGCACGCGCATCGGCTTGCCGCCGCTGCGCGACCGGGCGAGCGACATTCCGGCGCTCGCCCGGCATTTCCTCGCCCGTATCGGCGAGCAGCCGGGATTGCGCCAGCTCGGCATCACCGACGGGGCGCTGACGCTCCTCGCCGCGTTCGAATGGCCGGGCAACGTGCGCCAGCTCCAGGCCGTCCTGTTCCGCGCCGCGGTGTTCTGCGACGGCGATGCGATCACGGCGGAAGACCTGCCGCAGCTTTCCGAGCTCCTGCGCGATTTCGAGCCGACGGGAAACGCGAAGCAGGAAGGTGTCGGGGTGCAGCTCTACACCGACGACGGCAACCTGCGTCCGCTCGAGGAGATCGAGGCCGACGTCATCCGTCTCGCCATCGGCCACTACCGCGGCCGAATGACCGAAGTCGCCCGCCGTCTCGGGATCGGCCGCTCGACGCTGTACCGCAAGCTGAGCGATCTCGGCATCGAGAACGCCGCCTAGGCAAGCGCCGCCGCCGCGGGTAAGCGTGGCGCGCATGAGCGGGTTTTCGGGAAAGACGGCCCTCGTCACCGGTGCCGCATCCGGCATCGGCGCCGCCTGCGCGCGATGGCTGGATGGGCAGCAGATCCATCGGCTGGTCCTCGTCGACCGCGACGGCGAAGGCCTCGATTCGCTCGAGCTCGATTGCGCGTGCGAGCGCCTTGCCGGCGACGTGGCGGACGAAGCGCTGTGGGAGCGGCTCGAGGCCGAATTCGAAGCGTTCGACCATGCCGTGCTCAATGCCGGGATCGCCGGCGGCGGCCTGATCCCCGAGGCGTCGTTCGACGACTGGCGCCGCGTGATGTCGGTCAATCTCGACGGCATGTTCCTGTCGCTGCGCGCGGCGATGCGGCGCATGGCCGGCGGCGGCGCCATCGTGCTCACCGCATCTGTCGCCGGGCTCAAGGCCGAGCCGGGCGTGGCCTCCTACGCCGCCTCCAAGGCCGCGGTCATCCAGCTCGCCAGGGTCGCCGCGAAGGAAGGGGCAGCCAAGGGCATCCGCGTCAACGCCATTGCCCCCGGCGGGGTCGACACCCCGATCTGGGACCCGCTGCCGTTCTTCCAGGGTCTCGTCGCCCAGCACGGCGGCGACCGCGATGCCGCCATTCGCGCGATGGCCAAGATCGCCACCCCGCTCGGCCGTTATGCCTCGCCCGACGAGATCGCCGCGCAGATCGGGTTCCTGCTGTCCGATGCCGCCGCGACGATCACCGGCACGGTGCTGGTGAGCGACGGGGGGTATCTCCTCTGACCGCTCGGGCGGTAAGAGGCCAGGCGCGCCCGACATCGCGAACGGCTGATCAGGCCTCGGCCAGCCCGGAGAAATCCGTCAGCGCCGCATCGCGCAGGCCACGCCAGATGTTGCGCGCCTGCACTGTCTCGAACACGTCGTGGACGCGCAGCAGCTGGATACCTGCATTCATTCCCGTGACCGCCAGCGCGACGCTGCCGCCGAGCCGCTTGTGCGCCGGGGCCTCGTTGCTGAGCGCGCCGATGCTGCGCTTGCGGCTGGCGCCGAGCAGCAGCGGCTGGCCGAGCGCGTGGAACAGCGCCAATCCGTTCAGCAGCGCGAGGTTGTCGGCGAGCGACTTGCCGAAGCCGATCCCGGGGTCGAGG